>JBKJKD010000185.1:0-7734 GCA_046597635.1 Ferruginibacter sp.
TGGCAACGATATGCTTTGCCTGCCGGGAGATGTGCCAGAGGCCGTTGCTAAAATTAAGGAAGCTATTGCCGCAGGAAGACTGAGCTGGGTAGATATAGAACTGCACTGCAAGAAAGTGTTACAATCAAAATTTGATTATGGCCTTGGCAATTATACCCCCATTGATTTACACAACTTAACGGCAGACCTCAATGCCGGAGTACCGGCCATGCGTAAATTGGTTGCAGAAAATGCCATTACGTTAGCATCAAAAAAAGACAATGAGTTTTTTCCCTTAACAACATGGAACAATAACAAAGACGGAGATGTAGCATTGGTAATATTAGGAACCGATAAAGAGAATGTTTTTGTGCAAAGAATGAAGGCTGATTACAATGCCACTATTTTTTACAGCGATGTAGTTGTAAAAGACCAGGGTGACATCAATACGCTGGTGAATAAATTGACTAAAGGTTTTAAAAAAGTGGTAGTTGGCGTTCACAATATGAGTCGTACACCAGGAAATAATTTCGGTTTAACGAGCAATCATATTGCATTAGTAAATGCTCTCCAACAAAAAACGAACAGCATCGTGTTTCAATTTGGAAATGCCTATGCCGCCAAAAACTGGTGCGATGCCAGGAACCTCGTTATTTGTTATGAAGATGATGAAACTGTGCAGGCCGTGGCGATAGATATGCTGCAAGGCAAATTACCCTACAAGGGGGTATTACCCGTAACTGTTTGCAAAAGTCTGCAATTCGGAAAAACAATATCGGCAGCTAAAAAACCTGCAGCTAATCAATGGGGAATGAATATGCTCCGCATGGAAAAAATAGATTCTATCGCCAACGACGCCATTGCCAAAAAAGCCGCTCCGGGCTGCGTGGTATTGGTTTTAAAAGATGGTAAAATTGCTTTCGAAAAGGCTTATGGAAATTATACTTACGAAGCAACAGAGCCCATGAATGTAGAAGCTGTTTTTGATATGGCTTCTGTTACAAAAATTTGTGCCACCACAATTTCTGTAATGAAATTGTACGAAGAAGGGAAAATAGATCTAAACAAAACGCTGGGTACCTACTTACCTTTTGTGCGAGGCAGCAACAAGGAAAATCTTACCCTTAATAAAATTTTATTACACCAGGCCGGCCTGGTATCGTATATTCCTTTTTATAGAGAAACACTGGATACTGCAGGTGCACCATTACCCGGTATTTACTCAGGTAAGAAAACCGACTCTTTTAGCATTAGGGTTGCTAATGGCTTATACATGGCCAACGGATGGAAAGACAGTATAGAACAAAGGATCCTAAAAAGCCCGGTTGGGCCAATGAATAAATATGTGTACAGCGACAATGATTTTATTCTACTAGGTAAAATTGTTGAAGCGGTGAGCAGTTTACCGCTGGATACTTACGTAAAGCAAACTTTCTACAACCCCATGAGTTTAAGTTCTATTGGCTTTAGTCCCTTGCAAAAAAATAAGCTCAGCCGCATTGTACCTACGGAAGAAGAAAAGAAATTTCGCAGCCAGCTGTTGAGAGGCGACGTGCACGACCCGGGTGCGGCTATGATGGGTGGTGTAGCTGGCCACGCAGGTTTGTTTAGCAACGCATATGATATAGCGGCCATCATGCAAATGCTGATGGATGGCGGAACGTATAACGGCAAGCGTTACCTGCTTTCGGAAACAGTAGCCTTGTTTACCGCTTACCAAAGCGACATCAGCCGCCGTGGTTTTGGTTTTGACAAACCGGAAAAGGATAACATGAGCCGGAAGGAACCCTACCCCACTTTATCAGCTTCTGCCAAAACCTTTGGTCACACGGGTTTTACCGGAACAAGCACATGGGCAGATCCTGCCAGGAAGCTTGTATTTGTTTTCTTAAGCAACCGGGTAAACCCTTCCGGTAGCAATACTCTACTTGACATGAATGTTCGCCCAAAAATTCATGAAACCATTTACCAGGCCTTGATGGCAGAGTAAATACCTGGATTGTTAGTAAAAGAAAAAGCGTTATTGTATCTTGCGTCATAATCACTTATTAACATGAGAAAAACCTTTTCTAAATTAATTACCCTGATTGTATGTATAGAAATGACTGCATGTACAGATCAATATACCATCTGTAGCCAGTCGAAAAATTCAAATTTAAATGCTGCGTTTCGCACCATATCCAACAACTCGGATGTAAGTTTTTCGGCCAGCTCATTATACATGATCAACCTAACCACGGGTAATTTGCAGTTTGATCAAAAGCCAGGAATTAGCGCTGTAAGTTCCAATTTGTCGCTATTGCTTGATTCTACGAGTTTCGCTATTAAAGTTTCAGCCACAATGCCAGCGGATACTTTCACGGTTTATTACAACAGGGCAAAGTTGTTTCTATCTTTGGAATGTGGGGAAATAGATGTGTTCAACATTAACCGCATTAAGACAACCAAAAATAGCATCGATTCTATTAAAGTATTGAATGCCGCTGTTACCAACGATTTTCAAAGTAACATTAATATCTATTTTAAATAATTCAGATCAAAAAAGCTTCCTTCAACTTTTTTTAATTATTGGAAGCCACAAAAAATACTGCCATTGATGGATGATCAATGGCAGCATTTTTATGAAAAACCGGTAGACTTAGTAGCCAAATATTTCTTCCAGACTAAGTGTCTTAACTTCTCCAAGCTTTTGCAGGTCCTCCATTTTCATTTTACTTACCGAAGCAACCACTGCGTAGGTGTAAGGTTTGCCCGCTATATTTCTGCTGTGAAAGTCTTTCAGCTCCTTGTAGCCAATGTTATCTACGGCTGCATATTTTTTTATACGCAGATCTGTTGTTAATCCTTTTTGTTCTGCATCCAGATAGTTAAAGATGATGCCATCCTGGGTAATGCGTTGCGTTTCGATATCTTTTTTAATACCACTTTTTGCAAAGTCAATATTAGAGGCAATTTCCGGAATATCATTTAGCAATTCATTCATTGCTACCACGGCATCATTGAACTTATCTGCCTGGCTGCCCACATAGGCAACCGTAAAATAATTTTCTTCCTTCTTCTCAGGCGTAACAAACATGGCCATAGTAGAATAAGCCAGGGCCTTGGATTCCCTGATGGTTTGAAAAACCAATGCACCCATGCCGCTACCAAAATAATTGTTGAACATGTTTACCATAGCTTCGTCTGCAACATTGTAGGTACCGTTGTTCCTTATCCATCGGGTTTCTGCCTGCACCATATTGTAATCTGCAAACAACACCTGGTTCTTATCCTGCACTGCCGGTACAAATTTTGTTTTGGCAGGCGCCGGTGTAAAAGAAGTGGGCATTTTATGCAGTTGCTTTAAAGATGCGGTAAGTACCGGTAATGGCTGAGGACCATAATAGAGTATCTGATGCGGATACGAATTTGCACTGTGCAATATTTCTACCAACTCTGCAGCCGTGAGATTTTTGAGCGCTTCGTTGCTCATGGCATCGTTAAACGGATTGTTGCTACCATACCTGGCGTATGCAGTTAGCCCGCTCAAGATTGCACCCTTGTTGGCTTTTGCATCAGTTCTCGATTTAGCCAGCCTTGCTTTTAAAGATACCAACGCTGCTTCATCTGGCTGGCAGTTGGCCAGCAAATTTTCAAATAGGCTCACTGCGGTGCCGAAGTTTTCCTGCAAACCTTCTATCATTACCATGGTATATTCTGCACCCACAGTAACATTAAAGCTGCAGGCAATCTTGTAAAACTCCTTGGTGATTTCCTCGGCAGTTTTGTCTTTGGTTCCCAAAAATGAAAGGTACTGAGCGGCAACTGCAAGTTTTTTATCATTCCAGGTACCTACGTCAAACCTGTAGCGCAGGCGAAAAATACTATTGTCTTTATTTTGAACATACAATACCCTCGCAGGGCCAATTTTAGATTTTTGTAAATCTTTATTGTAATCTATCCACACAGGCTTCACAGTTGAGGCAGGCATGTTATTTACAGCTTTTACAAACGGAGATTGCCTGGTGCTATTTGTTTCCACTGGGGTAATGGAGGGCTTATCAACCTTTACAATATTTTTATCTTCGCCCTTTCTTTTGTAAATGGCTACATAATTCTCTGCAAGATATTTATTGGCAAAAGCCACGATGTCTGCTTTGGTAATTTTTGACAGATCGTTCACATAGGACACCTGTTTTTTCCAGTCCAGCTCGTTGGTAAAGGCATCCATCAAATCGGAAGCTCTGGAACTATAAGTTTCAGAAGCGAGTATCACCGACTTTTTTTGGTTGTTGATGATGGAAGTGATGAGGCTGTTATCAAAATTTCCCTTTTTCAAATTTTCTACTTCGCCGAGCATCAGCGTTTTTACTTCTTCCAATGATTGACCCTGCGTTGCATTACCACTCATATAAAGAATGCCGTAGTCTATTAAGGTAAATGCTGAAGCCCCGGCCCGAAGCAACTTTTGCTTCTTTACCAGGTTAAGGTCCATTAAGCCTGCTTTGCCGTTCGTAAGTATTTGGCCTACGAGGTCTGCCATCAATACGTCTTTAGATTTGTTACCAGGTAGTCTAAAGCCAATCGTTACACTCTCTGCATCCGGACCAATTACTTCTGCCAGTATAGGAGCAGTAATGGGCGCTTCAGGCTGAAAGGTATACTTAGGAACAGGTTTATTTTTCATGTAAGAAAATGCTACATCAAGTTTTTTAATGAGCACATCTGGATTAAAATCTCCACTCATGATGATAGCCATATTATTGGGCACGTAATAAGTATTGAAATATTTTCTAATTTCTACCAGCGAAGGATTCTTTAAATGTTCAATGGTACCAATGGTAGTTTGCAAACCGTAATTGTGTTGCTTAAACAATTCTGCAAAAAGCTTTTCAATTACTTTTCTCCCATCGGTATCGAGGCCACGGTTCTTTTCTTCGTAAACCGCTTCCAGTTCTGTATGAAAAATTCTTAGTTGCAAATCTCTGAAGCGCTCTGCCTGCACGGCAATGTATTTATCAATAGAAGCAGCAGGAATATCATCCGTATAAACAGTTTGCTCAAAAGAAGTAAATGCATTGGTGCCCTGGGCCCCCATAGAACTCATCATTTTATCGTATTCATTGGCAATGGCATACTTACTGGCCACACCACTCACAGAATCTATCTGGTGGTAGATTGCCTTGCGCAAAGCCTCATCTTTAGTTTGATTGTATTGCTCATACAATGCATTTATTTTATCCAGCTCCGGCTTTTCTTTCGCCCAGTCCAGCGTACCAAATTTATCTGTGCCTTTAAACATCATATGCTCCAGGTAATGTGCAAGACCAGTGTTGGTAGCAGGATCTGTTTTGCTACCTGCCTTCACCGCCACATAAGCCTGAATGCGTGGGTCTTTGTTGGTAGGGCTGAGTATTACGCTCAGCCCGTTTTTGAGTGTATAAAATCTTGCCTTGGACGGGTCGCCGGTTACATATTTATACGTGTAGCCGGCAGCGCTGGCCTGCTTCCATTCCTGTGTTGCTGGTTGGGCTACTGCTGTAAAAGCACTAACTGTGAGAACCGCCCCCAAAAACCTTTTCGAAAATTGCATATTCATACTTAGTTAAATTGAAAATTGGACCCGAAATTAATCATAAGCAATCAACAAACTTTACCGTTTGTACCTTGATTAAAGTATTTTTGAAATTCTAAAAACTCGCAATGAAAAAATTTGTAAAGCTGGTGTTTAAGTGCTTACTAGGCATCTTTCTCCTCCTTAATATTATGGTTATTTTTCATGCATATAAGCTCACCCATTTTTATGATCGAAGTTCTGTGGCTGTGCTGCCGGAGCGTCAAAAAAGCGGCTGGTCGAAAGCGAGTGATATTTTTATGGGTGCCAAAGCTTTTAAACCTCAAAACCTGGCACCCGATACCATTGTACAAAATATTATCCTCACCAGCAGCAATGGCCTTAAGCTTGCCGCCTGGCAGCTTCCTGCAACAAACGCTAAGGGTACGATAGCCATGTTTCATGGCCATGGCAGTAAAAAATCTGCCTTGCTCACTGAGGCAGCAGTTTTTAGAAAGTTAGGCTACCATACATTCCTGCTAGATTTTAGAGCGCATGGCAATAGCGAGGGCAATACCTGCACCATTGGTTATGAAGAAGCCGAAGACGTGAAATTGGCTTATGACTATCTAAAGAAAAATGGCGAAAAAAATATCGTTTTATACGGCGTGTCTTTGGGCGCTGCCACCATCACCAAGGCCATCAACGATTACGAACTGCAACCCTCTAAAGTAATTCTTGAAATGCCATTTGGTTCGCTTTATGATGCGGTGAAAGGCCGCTTGAAAATGATGCATCTTCCCCCTCAACCCCTTGCTCCAATGCTTACTTTTTGGGGAGGCAGCATGCATGGCTTCTGGGCCTTTAACCTGGAGCCATCAGAATATGCAAAAAAAATTCAATGCCCGGTTTTGCTGCAGTGGGGCAAGCAAGACCCACGTGTGTCTCAGGAGGAAACGGAACTTATTTACAACAACATTAGCAGCAATAAAAAAATGGTGGTGTACGAAAACAGCGGTCACGAATCGTTTTGCAAAAAAGAAACTACTAAGTGGACGAATGAAGTAACAGCATTTTTACAATAATGAATCCAGCACAAATATCTATTCAGGATTATACCTACGATTTGCCAGAGGAGAAAATTGCGTTACATCCGCTGGCACAAAGAGACGCCTCCAAATTGCTGGTTTACAAACAAGGCACCATCACCCAAAATACCTTTGCAAATATTGCCAGCCTTTTGCCGGAGCAAACACTGCTTGTGTTTAACAATACCCGTGTTATTAATGCACGCATTCGTTTTAAAAAGACAACCGGCGCTGGTATTGAAGTTTTTTGCCTGGAGCCGCAGGGCGACATTACGGAGTACAGCACGGTAATGGCTGCCACCGGCGGCTCTCAATGGAAATGCCTCGTGGGTGGCGCTGCCAAATGGAAAAACGAAGTGCTGGAAAAACAGTTGATTGTAAATGGAGAAAATGTGTTGCTGCAGGCAAGGATGATCAATAAATTACCGGAAGCGTATAGCATTGCATTTTCTTGGCTGCCGGCACATGTTAGTTTTGCCGCAGTGATTGAAGAAGCCGGAGATACGCCCCTCCCGCCTTATATAAAACGCAGTACCGATGAAGAAGATGTGAGCAGGTATCAAACTATTTTTGCAGAGCAGGATGGTTCTGTTGCTGCCCCCACGGCAGGGCTACATTTTACGGAAAACATCTTTGCTCAATTGGCAGAAAAAAATATCAGCAAAACATTTGTGACGCTGCATGTAGGTGCCGGCACTTTTAAACCGGTAAAGGCGGCCAGTATGCAAGACCATGAAATGCATGCCGAATATATTGATGTGGGTGAAGAAACGATCAGGGTACTAAAAACGAAGATTGGAAAACTTGCCGCAGTGGGCACCACTTCTTTGCGCACGCTGGAATCTTTGTACTGGCTGGGAGTAAAAGCCTTTTTAAATCCGGATGAAAAAAGATTGACGATACATCAATGGGATGTATACAACGAACCTTTACTTTCTGCCGATGTAAAACCATCAGCGGCGCTGGACGCCTTGCTATCCTGGATGCAGCAACATAACACTACACAAATCTTTACCCAAACCCAACTACTGATTGCACCCGGTTATCAATTCCGGATGGCCGATATACTTATCACAAATTTTCACCAACCCCAATCTACTTTGTTGCTGCTGGTAGCGGCCGCCATTGGCGATG
>JBKJKD010000298.1:0-3572 GCA_046597635.1 Ferruginibacter sp.
AGTGCCCTGGCTCCATCGGAGGAAAAGCCGCCCGTGTGCATTGGTATGATCGTAACTAAGAAAATTAAAAAAGAAAAACCAGACAACACATAAAAGGAAGATTTTAATACCTGCAAGGGCAGAGATACAGTGGCTATTTCAAATGTGAAGAGCTTTGCTGCCAGCAAACAAACCACTGCCATCAGCAAACTTGCGAGCGGCCCGCCGAGGGCAAAAGCACAAAAACGCCTGTTTAAATTTTGGGTACTGGTCGGGAGGCAAAGTACCAATCCCCCTGCAATATTTACATTCTTATTCCAACTGAATTTCCATCGTCCTTGCTCCTTGTTCCACATAAATGGTCCCACCACATACATCCTAAAATCAAAATTTACAAGGACACCTGCAATGGCATGGCCGATTTCATGAATGGCAATAACCAGCAAAAATATGGGCAGCAAAAGAAGCACAAGAATTAGCAAAGTACTCTTAGAAATACCGGGAGCATTGGCAAGGCCATATTTAGCAACTAAATATCCTAGTGCTCCACAAACAAGCATCATAGCTAAAAAGGCGATCAGCCTTCGAAATTTACCCGTTTGTTTTTTCACGCTTACAAGATAAACAAATATTTATCCGGCAGAAAGTGTGACTAATCAACTCTTTTAAAATATCTTTTGGAATTGAGAAATTTCATACCCATATAACCCTGCACCTCCAGTAAACCATCTGCTTTGATCCTTGCAATTGCCTTATAAGTTTTTCCGGATGCAGGATCGTGGATCTTTCCACCCTCCCACACTTTGCTCTCATGGTTGTACTTCATATCTTGAAGAATGACGTATCCTTCTGGTTTCTTAGCTTCATCATTAGACCAATCAATTTTTCCTTTATACACTTCCTCAGACTTAAAGACTTCTATCAGCAAAGTCTCCCTGGGAGTTTTCATCCATTTTCCTACAATGGCATCGCCATTATTTTGGCTGAAAGCACTGAGGGTAACAAAAACTAAATGGATGGAGCATATTATTTTCATAGCTATTCTTTTAAGAATGTATAATCCCGCTGGTAAACTAAGCTTATTGCCAGCAACCTGCAGCGTAACATACCCATAAACTAAGCATTTTTTAAGCCAGACTTAAGGAATCTCTTGCTAACCTCTTTTTTAACCTTTGCACCTAGTAGTAGTTAAACGTATTCTATCCATTATGCAGCAAGTTATAACATCGCCTATGATTTGGTGATGATTGGCACGGATATATCATCGGGAAAAACGTACCCGATCAACTTCAAAGTTCTGCTATTTTTTAAACAACCTGCCGAGCATGCCGGCTGCGCTGCCAAAGCCACGGCCACCACCAAGTAAGCCTCCAAGCAACCCGCCTCCGCCAGTTTTTCTCCTGCCACCGCCAAGCATGCGACCTAGTAGCATCGGACCAATAATGCCCAGTGCTCCGCGGAATAAACTATTGGTATTGATACCTGCGTTCTTGAGTTTATCGCTAAAGCCCAGACCGCCAAGAAAAGAAGCGCTGTCGTTACCATCGGGTTTTACTGATTCAGCCTGCTCTGCAATCTCTAGAGTTGCCTTGGTAGTAAAGTCGCTGAGCACATTCACCTGCTCCTCATTTACACCGAGGTATTTCGCAATTTGATTTACTTTATGCTGCTCAGCCTCTGAATAGTCATTGTCGGCATTTGCAAAGGCTATTACATCGCTAAGCAACGAAAACCGAAGCTCACTGGTCTTTAAAATTTGCAGAAATTTTTCGAGGTCCTCATCCGCTACTTCTGTGGTAGCAGCGTGCATAATCAGTTCCGAGTGGTCTTCTGAAATACCAGCTGTTTCAATCAAGGCCTTCAAATAATCCAGCTCTTCCGTACTTGCATTTCTATCAGCAGTTGCAAGGGAAGCCAAAGCCCCGAGATAGGCACCTTTCTCTATGTTACTATACCCCTCCAGAATTGTTGTTTCTTTGCTCATGTAATAAGTTTTTTATGTTGCAGAACAGCTTGAAATTTTCATGCCATATTGATGGCATGAAAATGCGCTCGGGTTGAGTTGGCTAAAGAGCTTTTACTATTTGTATCAAAAGCAGCAGCTCGCCTGAAATTACCCATTTTATAAAACCCGTGGGGAACTTAAATGCTAACCTGAAACAATGAGGTTCCATTTTAGCTGTCTAAAAACAAAACAGGAACTGGAATGATTTTTAATAGTACAATAGACTTCATTTGTAAAACGCTGCCTTTAATTTGCTCCGGGTGTTGCCAGGAGGTTAAATTGTGGTTTCAAGTAAAATTTTAGATTTAAAAAAGTAAAAATATGGCTTCAGGATTTTTTGCACTGTTAGATGATATTTCGGCTCTGGTAAAAGTAAGCGCAGCAAGTTTAGATGACGTACCTGCACAGGTAGCAAAAACAACTGGTAAGGTTTCCGGTATCGTAATAGACGACACAGCCGTTACTCCAAAGTATGTTGTGGGTCTAGATCCATCCCGGGAACTTTCCATTATTTACCGAATTGCAAAAAAATCAATGTTTAATAAACTGCTTATTCTCAGTCCTGCGGCTTTGTTACTCGGCTATTTTGCACCATGGGCCATAACGCCGGTTTTAATGTTGGGTGGTGCTTACTTGTGTTTTGAAGGCTATGAAAAAGTGCATCAAATGTTTAGTAAGCACCCTAAAATAGAGCCCGACAGCGAGAGTTTAAAAGTTATCACGCCAGAAGAACTGGAAAAAGAGCGGGTCACCGGAGCAGTGAGAACGGACATTATTCTTTCAGCAGAAATCATGGCAATCGCTTATAGCCAGGTAACAGGTCAGCCCCTACTCAACCAGATTGTGGTAATGCTGGCCGTTGCAATTTTTATAACGATAGCGGTGTATGGCTTTGTTGGCCTTATTGTAAAAGCAGACGATATAGGGGTGCACCTGGCAAAAGATAAATTCCATTCCGTTGTTCGAAAATTTGGGCGTGGGCTTGTAAAGGCCATGCCGCCTTTCCTCCAGATACTTGGTTATGTAGGTACAGCAGCGATGCTTTGGGTGGGTGCGGAAATTATTGCGCATGGCATTCCGTTTACCAGTCATTTACTGGATGATATAGATGAAGCCATGGCGCACATTCCTGCATTGGCCTGGTTTGCTAAAGCGCTCTCCTGCGCCATCGGCGGATTGATGGTAGGATTTGTTGTAGAGAAAATTGTGTTGCTGGTGAAAACCGTTTTTGTTAAAAGGAAAACTATTGCTCCTTCACATAAATCTTGAAGGGGCGCTACGGCTATTAGAGTGATATAGAAATCTCAAACTAATCTTTGCTTGCAGATGGTAAAACAGCTATGCTACCGAAATATAAACCAAATACGTTAATCTCTACCGGGTTTATAAATCCGCCGAGGATTATCGGTCACAAGTGACGTGCCTGCGGCAGAACACTTGCGCCAGTGGTGGCTGGTACTGATGTTGAGAAAAGCTGTAAGGGTTTTTAGAATTGACTTCTTGTACAATTAATTTCTTACTGCCTTTTTCGCCGTTGGTCGAAGCCCAGACGGCGGCAATCGCAACGGCCTACCTGCGGCGGCAGAAA
>JBKJKD010000088.1:0-7724 GCA_046597635.1 Ferruginibacter sp.
GTTGATGAAGAAGCACTTTCCATAAAGCGGCAAATTTATCTTATTTTGCCAGCCTAAATTAATTATTTGAAAACTGCATTTAAAATATTGCCGCAGCTGCAGCAAGACGAAGCTTACCATTTGATTGTGGAAGTAGGGTGGGAGGTTGTTTCGTTAGTTTATTTTTCCAGGAATCCTTTGTGCATCCAGGCATTGTACCTATACCATGTTGATAAAGATAGCCCGGCATTACAACTGGCCGAAGATTTAGACGAATGTTTTCAAAAAGAAAATTTCCCCAATCACAATAGCTGCCATATCTGTTATAATTTTAAGGAATTCACCCTTGTGCCAACGGCTTTTTTTAAGGAGACTAACCTTTCTGAAATCATTGGCTTCTTGCACGGCGAGTGTAACCACAGTTCTTGTTTTTCGGAAAACGTACAGGGAATGGATATGGTGGTGGCGCACAGGGTAGATCAAAGAATTGAAGCTGTGTTATCTCGTCATTTTCCTTCAGCACAAATGCATCACTCGCTTGGCTTGCAATTACCAATCCTAAGCAAGGAGCGGGATACCCTTTTTTGCACGGTTTACCAGCATAGCATTAGAATAGTATTGTTTAAGAATGGCGTGCTCCAGATCGCCCGCTTTTTTGAATATACAACTCCGGCAGATGTAGCCTATCACCTCTTAAATGTGTGTGGCCAGCATGAATATTCGCCGGAGAGCGGTCGCTTGTTGCTAAGTGGTTTCATCGACCAGAAGTCTAATTTATACGAAGAGCTTTACCGGTATTTTCTTAACATTGAACTAGAGGTAGGCCACAAAGATGTGGCCACTGCACAGGCCGTTAGCCAATACCCCGTTCATTTTTTCAGCCCTTTAACGCTATTAGCCTCATGCGTATCATAAGCGGTATACACAAGGGTAGAAAAATAATGCCACCCGCAAGTATGCCTCACACAAGGCCTACCACGGATATTGCAAGGGAAGGTCTATTCAACGTAATTCAAAACAACCTTGACATTGAAGCACTCAAAACGTTAGATTTATTTGGCGGCACCGGTTGCATCAGTTACGAACTTGCCAGCCGTGGCTGCGAAGACTTGACCATAGTAGAAAAAGATACTACCATGTATGAGTTTATTAAAAAAACATCGGCCATGTTGCAACTGCAAAATTTTAAAGTGGTAAAGTCGGATGTGTTTAAATTTATAGAAAGCTGCAACCACCAATACGATTTTATTTTTGCCGGTCCGCCTTATGCGCTCACTTCTATTGATGATTTACCCTTAAGAGTTTTTGAAAAAAAATTATTGAAAGAGGGTGGGTGGTTCGTGTTGGAACATACGCCCCGCAACGATTATAAAACAACGCCTTACTATCGCGGCGAAAGAAACTACGGCACCACCATATTTTCCATCTTTAAACAAGAGGAGCAACCCCAACCATAATATGAACAAAGCGGAGCTTCGAAAATTATACATTCAAAAAAGAAAGGCAATAACGCCTGCCCAAAAGTTGAAAGCAGACGATATGCTGCTCATCCAGTTTCAAAAACTTGATATAAAAATTCCGTCGCTCATTATGACCTATGCCCCACTGGAGAAAATGAATGAATTTGATCCCGGGTTTATCACCGACTATTGCTGCTTTAAAAATCCCGACCAGGTCTTGTTTTACCCTGTCATTCACCCAACAGCCCCTGAGATGCATAGCGTGATTGTAAATGACCAAACAGAATTTGAGCTCAATAAATTTGGTATTCCTGAGCCGGTAAATGCCACACCTATGTTTCCCGAAGAGATAGACCTCGTAATTGTGCCCCTGCTTGCATACTCCTTAAAAGGGCATAGAGTTGGATACGGCAAAGGGTATTACGACCGTTTTTTAAAGGAATGTAGAAATGATGTTATCAAAATTGGATTTAGTTATTTTGCCCCCGAACAGGATATTGCTGGTACTAACCGCTTTGACGTTAAGCTGGATTATTGCATTAGCCCTGAAAAGATTTATAGTTTTTAATTTAAAATGAAGTTCATAAGTGCTACTAAAAAGTTTTAGATACCTGTTGCTACCACTGGCCTTTTTATACGGCCTTATTATATGGTTGCGCAACTGGATGTATGACGTTAAACTTCTAAAATCTGCAACATTTAATTTTCCCATTATTTGTGTAGGCAACCTTGCTGTAGGCGGCACGGGCAAAACACCCATGACAGAATTCCTGGTAGAGTTTCTGCAATACCGCTACAAAACGGCCACGCTTAGCCGCGGCTACAAAAGAAAAACAAAAGGCTTTGCAATTGCCAACGATCAAAGCACAGCCATTGACATTGGGGATGAGCCCATGCAGTTTCATCAAAAATTTCCTGCTAATACGGTGGCTGTGGGTGAGGAAAGATTGGTGGCTATCCCCCAGTTGCTGCACGATAGACCGGAGACTGAAGTGATTATTTTAGATGACGCCTTTCAACATAGGACCGTAGAGGCCGGACTGAATATTGTTTTAACCGAATGTAAAAATTTATATACCCGGGACTTCATGTTGCCGGCTGGCGATTTAAGAGATGTGCGGGCGAGTATCAAACGGGCGCACATTGTGGTTGTAACTAAGTGTCCGCCTGGCTTTAGCCAGCAAGAGAGGGATAGCATTACAAAAGAGCTAAACCTGCAGCCTCATCAAACTGTTTTTTTTACAGAAATACTGTATGGCAACCCCTACCATTTATTTAAAAATACTACTACTAATTTTGATGGAAACACTGACGTGCTGTTGCTTTGTGGCATTGCCAACCCAAAGCCACTAAAAGATTTTTTGGCTGGCTATGTTCGCTCTTATGATATGCTGCGCTATGCAGATCATCATATATTTTCTACCGAAGAATTGCTGGATATTAAAAAACAGTTTGAATCCATAGAGTCTGAGAACAAAATGATTATTACAACAGAGAAAGATGCCGTGCGGCTGCAAAAGTTTGAAAAGGAACTCACGCAATACCCCATCTATGCGCTGCCCATCCGCCACCATTTTTTATTTGGAGGAGAGCACGATTTTCGGCAGCACATCACTTCTTTTATTGACAGCTTTTCCAGAATACTGCCCGCCGAAAGTAACCCACCCATTTAAGTTGCTGGTGTACCACTTGTATAAATCTATGAACCAATTCGTAGAATAATAGGATATTGCGTGCGTTATATAAAACGTATAGAACAAAACTGCTTTATGAAATATTTTTTCCCCGTTATCGCCCTTTTATTACTTTGCCTTACTGGTTTTGCTCAAAAGGCGATGGTTGTAAAGGGTGCCGTTAAAACCGAAGATGGCAAGCCGCTCTCTGGTGCATCAGTGGTTCTCTATTATGCCGGCAGCAAAGACTCTGTCAAAACAGTATCCAACGAGAAGGGAGCGTTTACGTTTAATAATGTGGCACCGGTAAAAGTACGGGTAGTGGTGAGCTTTATCGGCTTCAAAAAATTTGGTAATGAATACGATTACAGTGGCGCATTTGGCGAGCAAAACATATGGGATATCGTGATGGTTCCCGGGGATTATACATTGGAAACAGTAACTGTTGAAGCTGCTAAAATTCAGATAAAAGAAGATACGGTATCGTACAAAATAGACAGCACTATGTATCGTAAGAATGATAATGTAGAAGAAGTGCTGAAGAAACTACCGGGCATCGAAGTAGATAAAGCCGGAAAAGTAACAGCGCAGGGGAAAGAAGTTACCAAAGTGAAAGTAAATGGTAAAGATTTTTTTGGCGGCGATGTAACCACCGCCACCAGGGAACTGAATGCAGACATGGTAGACAGGATACAAGTGATAGATGATTACGGTGACCAAAGTGCGTTTACCGGTGTGAGAGATGGCGAGGCCAGCAAGACGCTTAACATTCAATTAAAGAAAGATAAAAACAAGGGATACTTTGGCAACGTAACTGCAGGTGCCGGCACAGAAGATCGCTACCTGGGCGGCTTTTCTTTAAACCTTTTTAACAACGATCAGCAAGTTTCTATTCTTGGAAATATTAATAATACCAATGCAAGCACTTTCAACTTTGGCAACAGTGGCAGCCCCATGGGAGCCATGATGGGTGGCATGGCCCGCAGCATGGGCATCGGCCGCGGCGGCGCAGGTGCAGGTTCTGCCTTTGGGAATTTTGGCAACAATGACGGTATCAATATCAACAAATCGCTTGGTATCAATTTTAAAGACCAGTGGGGTCCTAAAGTGTCTGCTTATGGAAGTTACAGTGTGTCTGAAAGGAGTTCGTTGACGATCAATAATACCACGCAGCAGAATATTTTTCAAAACAGTAGTGTAACTAATATTCAAAATAGCAACAACGATGCGGTAAACACCAATCACCGTTTTTCGTTTAACGTAGAGTATACCATTGATTCCTTTAACTACATTAAGTTCACGCCGAACGTAACTTACCGTAATTCGGACGCTACCAATTTTTCTGATTTTCTGTTTCTTGGCAACAATTCGGCAAAGACTAACGAAGGTGTCACAAGTAGTCTTTCGCATTCTGAGGCGCCGAATTTTAGTGGTACCATTTTGTTTAACCATCGTTTTAAAACCAGGGGCAGAACATTGTCGCTTAATTTAAACGCAGGTGCCAGCAGAACAGAATCTACAGACGATTATCAAAATCTTAGCACTATCTACCAGTCTGGTGGGGGCACAAGGGATTCAGCCCTGTATCAAAACATTGTACAGGACAATGAAAATAGAAATGCCAGTGTACGGGCATCGTATATAGAACCCTTGAACCGCAAACAAAGCCTGGAGTTTAACTATGCTTATACCCGGCAACTTACCGGCAACGATCGTGAAAATTATCTCGTGGATCCGGCAACCGGGCAACTTACTTATGTAGATAGCCTGAGCAACATTTTTGACAATACTTATATCACCAACAGGTTTGGGGTAAACTTTAGAACCAATCAAAAAAAGTTTAATTATTCCGTTGGGCTTGCGGTGCAACCGGCGAGCATAGAAACAAATTCAATTACGGGCAAGTATTATTTTAAGCAGAATATTGTAAACTATTTTCCCCTTGTTCGTTATGCTTACAATTTTTCCCGCAGCAGGTCGCTTAGCATCAACTATAATGGAAGCACCAACCAGCCTAGCTTTTCGCAGTTGCAGCCGATAACCGATTTTTCAAATCCACAGTTCATCACCATTGGTAATCCTAACCTGCGGCCTGAGTTCAACAATGTATTGAGTGTGCGCTACAACAATTTTGATTTTATTTCTGGCAACGTTTTCTTTGGTAATATTTCAGCATCATTTACCAACGACAAAATTGTGAGCAATGTCGCTAATAAAGGATTTGGTGTGCAGGAAACAAGGTATCTTAACAGTGATGGGTACTATACTTTATCTGCTTTTTATAACATGTCACGCCCCTTTCAAAACAGGAAATATGTAGTGAGCCTCGGTGGTAATGCAACTTTTTTCAACAATGTATCTTTTGTAAACGATCAAAGAAATAAAGGCAGGAACTGGTTGTTTGGCCAACGTTTAGCTTTTGACTACAAACTGAAAAAATGGCTGGAGACTACTCTTGCCGTAAACTTCAGTTTGAACAACAGTGAATACAGTTTGCAACAGCAATTGAACAACACCACCCGTGCCTGGACGATCTCCCACAACTCACGCATCTTTTTGCCAAAAGGGCTTGTATTTACTTATGACATAGACAAGACTATCAACGATGGCTTTGCTAACAATGTGAGTGTAAATCCCCTCATCATTAATGCCAACCTGGAAAAGCAATTTTTTAAAAAGAAGAATCTTTCTGTAAAGTTACAGGCTATGGATATGCTAAATGAGAATACCAACATTAGCAGGAGCGTTACAGCTACTGGCTTTACAGACAGCAGGACGAACAGGCTGGGCCGCTATTATATGTTAAGTTTTATCTTCAGGCTAAATAAATTTCAGGGGCAGGCACCAGCAACAAGAGGTATGGGCGGCCCGCCACCACCTCCAATGCATTAAACTGGTATTAATGGTAGATACTTGTCAACTTTATGCCGGCAATTCTGTTTTACTTTTGCACAGTAAAAACAAACGATGGCCTATAACTCAATGGAAGAATGCCTGCTGGATTTAGAAAGAACCGGACAGCTCATCAGGATTAAAGAAGAAACCGACCCAAACCTGCAAATGGCAGCAATACACTTGCGGGTGTACGAAGCGGGCGGCCCTGCATTGTTGTTCGAAAATGTAAAAGGCAGTAAGTACAGGGCAGCCTCCAACATATTTGGAACGCTGGATCGCAGTCGCTTTATTTTTCGGGAAACACTGGGGCTCGTTCAGCAACTCATCAATTTAAAGAGCAATCCTTTGGAAGGATTGAAACATCCCATTCAAAATTTTAATGCCGGCCTTGCAGCTCTCAAAGCCTTGCCATTAAAAAATCCCTTGTCAAAGCCTGTACTTTTTAACCAGATAAAAATTGAAGACATTCCCCCCATTAAGCATTGGCCAAAGGATGGTGGCGCTTTTGTAACCCTGCCACAAGTATATTCCGAGGATATAGACCAGCCCGGTATCATGCATGCCAACCTTGGTATGTACCGTATTCAACTAAATGGAAATGAATATAAACTCAACACCGAAATAGGATTGCACTACCAGTTGCACCGGGGTATTGGTGTGCATCAAACAAAGGCCAATAAAAAAGGACTGCCGCTTAAAGTGAGCATTTTTGCAGGTGGGCCGCCCTCGCATGCTGTGAGTGCGGTAATGCCATTACCCGAAGGCATCAGCGAAATGACTTTTGCAGGTGTACTCGGCGGCAGGCGGTTTCGTTATGTGTATGAAGATGGGTACTGCATCAGCACGGATGCAGACTTTGTGATCACCGGAGAAATACATCCTGGCGAGAACAAGCCTGAAGGGCCATTTGGAGATCACCTGGGTTACTACAGTCTCCAACACGATTTTCCGCTTATGAAAGTGCATAAAGTGTACGCCAAAAAAAATGCCATCTGGCCCTTTACAGTTGTCGGCCGTCCCCCGCAGGAGGATACCAGTTTCGGACAATTAATTCATGAGATTACGGGAACTGCACTGCAGCAGGAAATACCTGGGCTAAAAGAAGTAAATGCCGTAGATGCAGCTGGCGTTCACCCCTTACTGTTAGCCATTGGTAGTGAGCGATACACACCGTACACCCCAACGAAGCAGCCAGCAGAAATTTTGACCATTGCCAATCATGCACTGGGCACCGGACAGCTGAGCCTCGCCAAGTTTTTGTTTATTACCGCTGATGATACCAATCAACTAAGCACACATCACATCAACGAATACCTGCAATTTGTTTTGCAAAGAATAGATTTAAAAAGGGATGTACACTTTTATACCAACACCACAATTGATACACTCGATTATTCAGGCACCGGGCTAAACAGTGGCAGCAAAGTGGTGTTTGCTGCCTATGGCGAAATCATCCGGGAACTGGGTGCAGAAGTACCTTCTATTTTAAAGGAGCTGTCTCATTTTACCAATGCCAGCATTGCGTTGCCTGGTGTGTTGGTGTTGCAAACAGCAGCGTTTACAAACTACGACAGGGCACAGCAGGAAATGGATAGCCTGGATGAGCAATTGAAAAACGATGCAGCTATACTTGCTCCCTTTCCGTTTATTATTATTGCAGATGATGCAGTGATGGTGGCTGCCAACCTGCAGAATTTTTTGTGGGTTACTTTTACCC
>JBKJKD010000227.1:0-38495 GCA_046597635.1 Ferruginibacter sp.
CTAAAAGATGGTTGGCATAGATAAAATACAAAGAAGCTCAGTAACAAGGAGATGCCTAGGCCCAGTGAGTGATTGGAGGTTTTGCTCATACAGTTTAAAACTTGGCAACAAGATAAATGGATTTTCAATATTTAATTTATCCGATATGAATTTTTTATTGTGTCATGGTAACCGTGAATGGTCGATGGTGAATGGTCGACGGTGAATGGTCGATGGTCAATGGTCAATGGTCAATATTTTTTCATTGACCATTCACCATTCACAAAAGAAGGGTCAATCTTTCCTTGACACAGCATTCCATCATTTTCCAGCTTTCCTTATGGCGTGTCAGATACAAGTATTAAATTTATGAGCGCACGAAGGCAACTGATGACCGAGCATTTTAAAATGTTAAGTATGACAGAGGCAAATTCTATAGCTGCTGTTCTTCAGCAACAGCAAACTCTTATTGAGTCGGCCATTGCCCACCAAAGTCGTGCAGGCTATTTTGCAGTGTTATATAAAAAAATGACATTGGCTGTGCAGGGTGCTGTGCAACAAGAAAGTTTCGACGACAATCCCCGAATGGAGCGATTAATTGTTCATTTTGCCAACTATTATCTTAGCGCCTGGCAGGGCTACCAAAATCAGCAATCTTGTTGCGCTGCCTGGCGGCAGGTGTTCATGGCCTGCGATCAACAAAACCTGGTGGTATTGCAGCACCTTATCCTTGGCATCAATACCCACATCAATTTTGATCTCGCAAAAGCTGCAGAACAAACGAGCCCCGGCGATGCCATTTACGATTTGCAACATGATTTTGAAAAAATAAATGATATTATCGCAAGTCTTGTGCAGGATGTACAAACATGCCTGGAGAAAATTTGGTGGCCATTGAAATTATTGACAGACATCAGCAACAACCGCCACAAAGCTGTGCTCAACTTTAGCATAGACAATGCCCGTAAAGCATCCTGGGCCAATGCCATAGCTCTTTCGCTGGTGAGTGGAGCACAAAAAGTGCATCATCTCAAATGCATGGAAGACATGGTGATCGTACTCACTAAAAAAATTACTCAGCCCGGCACCATAGCCCAAATGATGTTAAGACCTGTGCGTTGGATGGAGCCAAAAGACGTATCCAAAGTGATAAAGCTGTTGCAATAATTTTTGCATCCAACTATGCATTGAGCCTTTCTTTATTTTAAGAATAAAAAAACAAGCCGAGCAGCAATAAAGTTTATTTTTGCGGCTCTATCAGCCGGCCATCGCTCTGTTTGTAAAAGCAGGGAGGAAAGTCCGGACAGCAAAGGGCAACACACCGGTTAACAGCCGGCTCTCTTGCCGCAGGGCAGGAGAAGAGACAGTGCCACAGAAAATAACTGTCCCGACACTTGTGTCGGGATGAGGGTGAAAACGTGAGGTAAGAGCTCACGGCCTTTGCAGGTAACTGCAGGGGCGGGTAAACCTTGTGTGCTGTAATGCCACGTATACCAGCGTTTGAGGGCGGCCCGCCCGAGTTGGAGGGTAGGCAGCAAGATTCATTCAGTAATGAGTGAGCCAGATAAATGATGGCCGTTCCGGTGCAAACCGGGATCACAGAATCCGGCTTATGGCTGATAGATTTTTTTAATATTATTTCGAAAAAATATAGGAAAGTGTTCTTTCCGTAAGGCTGACGTTGGTGTCAGCGAACAGCATTGTCTAATAACGAGCCTTTACCAATGCTGCCACCACTTTATCTATTGGCAGTGTTACAGAAGCTTCAGAAAACTGATTCCAATCAATGAACCGGAAGGTTTCAATTTCTCCAAGACTGTCATAAACTTTTAACTGTGCTTCGTCAAACTGAAAAGCTTCGTTGCGCAGCGGAGCAGTAATTTCTTCCAGCGGCTTTACGAGGTAGTAGATGGACAGCATCTGGTGCTCAGGATTGAATGCGCTTAGCTGGTAAAAATCTGTAGTGTATATGTGTTCCACTATGATAACCCGCAAATTCATTTCCTCCATGAATTCCCGTTTCAAACAATCTAGTGTGCCTTCGCCTTTCTCCAAACCTCCGCCACAAAATTTGGTGTAATATTTTCCCTTTATAAATTCATCGCTTACCAATACTTGTTTGGCCTCATTTATCAGAATGCCATAAACCCTTACATTGAACATTGTTTATTTTTTGGCGGTTCTAAAATAATAGAAGATGGCGTAACCCAATATGATTAATGAAATGAGGGATGGAATCCAGAATGCATGTGTAGATTGCTGGAAAGGCAGGGGTACATTCATACCATAAATGCTGGCAATTAGAACCGGTATGCTTAGAAAAATGGTGAGCGTACTCAAACGTTTCAGTACCAGATTTTGATTGTTGCTGATGATGCTGGCATAGGCATCCATGGTACTTACAAGGATGTTGGTATAGGTCTGCGCAGTTTCGAGTGCCTGCGATGTTTCTATCACAAGATCATCTAAAAAATCTTTTTCATCTTCATTCAGTTGCAAAAAATTGGTACGTGCTACTTTCATCATCAGCAGCTCATTGCTGCGCAGAGCTGTTACAAAATACACCAGGCTTTTTTGGATACGCATCAGCTGCAGCAGTTCCTCGTTCCTGTTAGAATCATACAAGCGATGCTCTAATGCATTTCGGCGGTGGTTTATTTCCTTAAGATGATCCTGAAAGTTGGTGGTAATTTTTTCGAATATCTTCAACACCATCATATTCATTTTGTCTGGCCGGCGGTTTTGAAAACTGTTCAGGAATTTTTTGATGGCTTCGTTTTCAAAAGAGTTCACCGTTACAATTTGTTTCCCAGTGAGGATGATACAAATAGGTATCGTTACATAAAAAGCATCGCTGTCGTTAAAAGAATTGTTTTCTGTTGGCGTTTTGATGACGATGAATTTCACATCATCTTCAATTTCGTACCTGCTTCGTTCGTCAATATCCAGCGAATCTTTTAGAAAATCGAGGGGTATATCCAGGGCCTGGCTGAGTTCCGAAAATTCTTCTTGTTTGAGGGGCGGCAATACATTTACCCAGGTACCTGCAGCCGGTTTTTCAACGGCCACTGTTTTATTTTCTTCTATCTTAAAAGAGTGGATCATAGTGGTAGTTCAATTTCGCCTTTAAAAACAAATGTCGTGGGCCCGCATAGCCAAACGTCTGTGAAATGATGTTCGGATACCTTGTTAAACTCAACACTCAGGTGTCCTCCCATTGTTTTTACTTCCACCCTGTTAAAACCTCTTTCATTGTGTGCGCTTAACAGGGAAGCAGCCGTTACGCCGGTTCCACAACTTAAGGTTTCATCTTCTACCCCACGCTCATAGGTGCGAACAAAGATGCTGTCTTCGCCCGTGCTCTCTACAAAATTTACGTTGATGCCTTCTTTTGCAAACTCCAAACTGTTGCGAATGCTCTTGCCATCTCCCGCAACATTGGTTCCTTGTGCATCGCTTACAAACTTTACATAGTGCGGCGAACCAGTGTTTAAAATTGCATAGCTCGCATGTTCTTCTACAGTTTCCACATCTTTCATTCTCAATCGTACAATTTTACCATCCAACTCGGCTTCATGTTCCCCATCTATTGCCACAAACTTATAGGTTAATTTTCGAAGCCCGACGTCATGGGCAAACTTCACGAGGCATCTGCCACCGTTGCCGCACATGGAACTGGGGTTACCATCGGCGTTGAAATAAATCATCTCAAAATCGTAGCCTTCTTTCAAGTTCAGGAGCATTAGGCCATCGGCACCAATGCCAAAGCGTCTTTCACAAATAAATTTTATTTGTTTTGGGGTGATGGCGTCGTAAGCAGCATCCCTGTTGTCTAGTATCACAAAGTCATTTCCGGTGCCGTGGTATTTGTAAAAGGGAATTTGCATGTGACAATTTGAAAGTGATCAATGTTTGTATGGAGAATACGGGCATTTAGCGGGTCACTCTAGTTACCCATACCGTCTACCGTTTCCAATGTTTTTAAAATTAATTTTTCTACAGCCGCTCCACCATCTTTGCTAAATTCTTTTGAAATTCTATTTGCTACAATGGCACTCAGTGACAAACAGTGATGCCCCAACACCTTACCCATGCCATAAATAGCCGATGTTTCCATTTCAAAATTGCTGATGCGGTGTTGGCCAAAACCAAAACTGGTGAGCCTGTCAATTAACTCGGGTTGGGTAAGGCCCATCCTGAGCACTCTTCCCTGTGGCCCGTAAAACCCGGGGCAGGTAACTGTGATGCCCTGGTGAAAGCCTTCTACAAATTCTTTTAAAAGACTCACGCCTGCACCGGTTATGTACGGAGCGGTAATTGCCTGGTGAATTTGTGTATGGGTATTAAAAGCGTGCAGCAATTGTTTTTCTTCTTCGTTGCTGCCATGTTGGTAAAAGTTCATGAGATTGTCTATGCCCAAGCCATGCGTGCTGGCCACAAAACTATCAACGGCTATTTCTTTTTGCAAAGAACCCGATGTACCAACCCTTATGATGTTTAAAGCGGTAAGTTTTTCTTTAATGGTCCGGGTTTCGAAATCAATATTTACAAGCGCATCCAGCTCGTTCATCACAATATCTATGTTATCGGGGCCAATGCCGGTGCTGGTTACCGAAATTCTTTTTTTGCCGATGTAACCCGTATGAGTAATAAATTCTCTATGTTGGTTGGTAAATTCTATGCTGTCAAAATGCTTGCTCACTTCTTTTACACGGTCCGGGTCACCCACGGTTATGATGGTGTTGGCAATCTCCTCCGGGCGGCAGTTTACATGATAAATTGCTCCACGTTCGTTGATGATAAGTTCAGAAGCGGCAATACTGCTCATAGAGAATAATTTTTGAATGCCGAATTTCGTACATACTAATTACAATTTCTAATAAAAAAAATCCCTATTTTTGCCAACCCAAATCAAAAGCGCACAATTTGTAATTCGGCGTTCTTAATTCGGAATCATAAAGGGTCCTTTGGCCGAGTGGCTAGGCAAAGCTCTGCAAAAGCTTCTACAGCGGTTCGAATCCGCTAGGGACCTCAGAAAAAGGGATCATCCATTGGATGATCCCTTTTTTAATTTTATGTGGATGTATGTTGAGAGATCCCGGCTGTTACAACTTTATAAATTGTACCCTTCTGTTGGCCGCTTTACCTTCTTCGGTATCATTATTTTTCACCGGTTCTTTTTCACCCTTACCATCTGTTGTTAACCGAATGGCCGGAATACCCATACTTGTCAATTTTACCTTTACCGCAGCAGCTCTTTTCTTGCTAAGCAGTAAGTTTTTTGCATCATCACCGTCGCTATCCGTATGCCCCACAACCAGCAGTTTCATGGTTGTGGATGCCTTGAGTGCATCTGCTATTTGTTGTATGATTTCATTGCTGCCGGCCTGTATTTGATCGCTGTTGGTAGCAAACAAAATAGCATTGGTGCTAAAGCTGCCATTCTCCATTAAATCTTTCAATACCTTACTGCGCTGGTCTGTACCCGCTTCTGCAATTACTACATTGCTGATGTAGAAATAATTAAGTTTACTCTCTGCAGCACCATGGGTAGTAGCACTAAAGAAAAAACTTTTTCTGAATGATGCATCAAAGGAAGTGGGCATATCTACTATTTTAATGCCATCAGCATACAAGCGTATTCTTCTATCATTTACCGATAGAGCAATTTTTATGGGTTGATTGAGTAGGGTTTTAAAGTTGAGGGTTTTCAATTGATAATCGCTGGTGGAAAATTTTTGTGTGCCAAATTTTAATCCTTCGCTGTAGCGCTTTTGGTTGCTTTGTAATGAAAATACCAGCCCATCTTTTGGTGCAAGCAGCCAATCTATTTTGATGGGCTTACTGCCAAAGCCGAAGCTGGCAAAGCGCATGGGTATATCGCCGGGAACGATTAAATCAAATTCCACTGTAAAGTTTACAGGCAGGGGTTTCGTTAACTGCACATTTACAACAGCGCCGTCATTAATTTTTAAAAATTTATAATCAAACCCTGTTAGCTTTTTTACTTCGCCACTTTTGCTGGTATTCCATTTGGCAGGAAAATCGCCAATGGCATCTTTTTCAAAATTATCCTGAAAGATGATGCGGCTGCCCCGTTCAAAAGGCGTTTCCGTTTCGGTTGTTTTTTCTTCGAGCGAGCCGGTTTGCTGGGCAATGGCTAATTGCGATAAAAGAACAAGAAAAATCATTAAGCTATTCTTTACCATGGTAATTATTTTATTTGGTACGCAAAAAATGTCTGCATGTTTTTAATCCCCTACAATTATTTATTTACTCCTCATAAGTAATTACAACCGTAATAGGCTTTCCGCCAATATTGGCACTGTTACCTAATTTGTTGATAATAGTTACCCCATTAAACTGCACCTGAACATTGAATTCATAGCCAGGAGCATCTATATAACCGGGTGGAATTTTGGAAGAACTGGCATCATACCTCATGAGCACTTCAATACCCAACACTTTGCTATCGGTAATGCCTCCACCAAATGGGTAGTTTGCATTGGCATTAACTGCAGGCCCCGCAGGGATAATTATTTTTTTCATTTTTATGGAAGGTACATCAGGTCCATATCCACCTAATTTTGAAAAACCTTGTACCACCGCATTGTTTCGCACTACAGTTTTTGCATTGAGCAAAAGGCTATCAGCAGAAAAATCGCCGTAAATGAGGGCGTTGTCTTTATTGGCATCGCTGTTTTCTATGTAAAGTTTGCCGGACCCCGCTTCGAAGGCACCTGACCTATTACCCAGAGCGACATTACCACTCCCATTAATGTTAAATTGTAATGCTCCTGTGCCTATTGCAGTGTTTGATTGTCCAGTTGTTGAATTGGCTAATGCTATCTGGCCAAAAGCGACATTTCCGATACTTAACATGCCATTGCTG
This sequence comes from Ferruginibacter sp., assembly GCA_046597635.1. Lineage (GTDB taxonomy): Bacteria > Bacteroidota > Bacteroidia > Chitinophagales > Chitinophagaceae > Ferruginibacter. The sequence goes on from JBKJKD010000227.1 coordinate 6,872, forward strand.
TTGGTTAAAGCAAAAGATCCTACAGCTGTATTACCCCCTCCTGCCAAATTATTTTTAAGTGCTTCGAATCCCATAGCCGTATTTTGTGCCCCAGTTGTATTGCTAAACAACGTCTTGCTTCCTACTGCAACATTTTGAATAGCTTGCGTACCATTTGCACCGATGCCGTTGCTATATAATGCAGAGTCGCCAATAGCTACCAAATTACTTTTGGCTGTGTTTTGCCTCAGTGCATCTATGCCAACTGCCACATTACTATAGCCTGATGAATTACTCACCAATGAACCATAACCGACAGCAGTATTATAATTTCCAATAAAACAATTAGCAAGTGAGAATGCACCGAGGGCTGTATTAGATGTTCCAGTAGTGTTGTTGTATAAGCTATTACTTCCGAAGGCTGTATTTGAATTGCCGTTGTTATTATATAGAGCTGCAGCACCTACTGCTGTGTTACTGCTACCCACTGAGTTTTTTGATAACGAATAAGCACCCATCGTTGTATTAGAAGCTCCGGTTGTATTAGTAAGTAAAGCCTTAATTCCTACGGCTGTATTATTATTCGCCTCAATAGAATTTGCTCCGGTTCCATTATAATGCAAAGCGCTATCACCGATTCCAATGTTTCCTTGGTTTCCATTATTATTATACAACGCATTTCTTCCAATTGCTACAATACCATTTGCGGCGGTATCGCTATATGCTGCCAAGTAGCCAATTGCAACTCCACCACTACCGCGGCGGTTACCATATAGAGATCCAGCACCTATAGCAGTGTTATTTTTTGCTTCATTTAGTCCGATTGCGGTACTGTTTGTGTAGCTATTATTGTAAAGACTTACAGTGCCAATAGCTGTGTTACCATTACGATTTTGATTGTAAAATAATGCGGCATTTCCAATTGCTACGATATTACTTGAAGCGGTATCTAATAGTTGACTGTTTCTACCGATTGAAATATTATCTGTTCCAGATATATTCGAACTAAGCGCACTTTCACCTATTGCGATGTTATTATTTCCATTTTTATTCGCTTTCATCGCAGAATTGCCTATGGCAATGTTTTTTGAGCCACTTGTATCTTGGAATAGAGCTTGATAACCTAGTGCAACATTATCAAAACCTGTAGTTACACTCTTTAAAGTGGTGCTCCCAAATCCAATATTGTTATCTGGAGTAATTATTCCCATCGATTGGTTATTGGTACGAAACCGCATAGGCTTATAATCTGTTGTGCCAATGAAATTTACTGCCGTATCTGTATCTGTGTTTCCTGTGGTACTCCATCCACTGCCGGCACCGGTAGAGTTTTGTAGCCATACCCATGTGCTGCCAATGCGGTAGTAAAAGCCAATGCTGTCGGGGCCATTTTGAAATACAAGCAATCCATCCGCAGGAGTTACAATTGCGTTACGCTGGGCCTTATCCATTCGAGGTATCAGCAGGCCTTTATTGGTGCTGCTTACTTCAAGTATGGCACTACTATTAGGGGAAGTAGTACCTACGCCCACATTCTGAGCATTGCCCACTAAAAAAAAGCTTATTGCAAAGAAGGTAAATAGTTGTTTCATAAATGAGGTATTAATTAATACAAAAAAAGAGAATTTTTACATTTTTAAATATTGCTTAGCTACAGCTTTGCCTTTAAAATTTTATAGAGCTCGTCAATTTGTTTTTGCTGGCTTTCAATAAGCTTTTGTTGCTCTTGTATTCCTTTAACCAGCACCGGTATCAGTTCATTGTATTTCATTCCCAAAGGATCTCCGTTAGCAGGAACCACCACCGCTTCGGGTATTATTTTTTGAATATCCTGAGCCAAAAATCCAATTTGTAAATCATTGTTGGGATTTGTTTTCCAGTTGTATTGCACGGGTTGCATTTGCATTACCTCGGTTAACCCATATGGCGAAACAACGATGTTTGTTTTAAGCCTTGCATCGCTTGTATTAATGGCGCCTGCGTTCGTCCACACTTCACTCCAGCGTTGGCCACTGGTTCCTAAACTATAGGTATTATTAAAATCGGGTAATGCATTTCCCCTTATTCTTAAACCGCCCTCACTCCATAGTTTTATAACCCGGTCGGTGCCCAGAGCTGCTGTACCGCCACCAACAATACCCAGCCAGTTAGCAGGATCACCAAAACATCCATAGCAAATTTTACCTGCATCTGTTTGTTTGCCTGCTGCACCATATCCCATTTCCAAGGCATTACTCCCTCGTACATTCAGACTAAATTTGTTGATGGTTTTGGCGTTTAAAAGAAGGCTATCAGCTGCAAAATCGCCGTAAATGAGATTTTTTGAATCGGAATTTGCAATATATAATTTATCAGAACTATTGGAATTAAATCCGGCTAAATGCCCAAGAGCAACATTTCTATTTCCCGTGGTGTTCAACCACAAAACTGAATCGCCAACGCCAACATTATCGTTTCCTGTTGTATTATTAGCTATAGCCCTCTGGCCCAATCCTGAATTATTATTACCCGTTGTATTATTTCTTAAAGACGATGACCCAAGGGCTGAATTATTATTGCCTGTTGTATTCAATATTAAAGCTGCTCCGCCTGTTGCGGAATTTCGAAATCCTGTAGTATTAGCTTTAAGTGCCTGGAGGCCTACTGCTATGTTAAGGAATCCACTTATGTTGTTTGTTAACGTTTGCTGACCAATTGCAGTATTGCTATAACCTTCCCTGTTGTTTAATAGAGATTTACTGCCTATAGCTATATTACCCTCGCCTTCAAATGAACCATCTAATGAATTGATGCCGTTATAAAATAATGCGCTGTCTCCAATTGCAATAGTTCCGCCCTGTTTTTGACCCAAAAAATTGATTGGCACAGTTCGTTGACTAAACAGTGCCCCTCTTCCTATAGCCACAATTCCCTCGGCCGCCGTATCACTAAAGGCAGCATAAGCACCAATGGCTACTGCACCGCTACCTCGTAAATTTTTGTTGAGTGAGTAAGCACCGATAGCAGTATTTATTTCGCCTTCTTTACTACCAATTGAGCTGGTGTTAGTGTTGTATTGCAATGCCGCAGAACCAATGGCTGTATTTCCGCCTCTGCTCTGATTAAATTGCAACGCTTGTGAACCAACTGCTATGTTACCATTGGATGATGTATCATAAGCAGATGCATACTGACCAATAGCCACATTGCCACCGCCAACTTTATTAAACCGCATGGCCCATGTGCCTATGGCTACATTATCGGTTCCTGTTTTATTTGAAAACAAGCTATAAAATCCGAGCGAAACATTATCCGAGCCAGTTTCTAAATTACTTGAACTTAGGTAACCGAGTGATACATTGCGCAAGCCTGTGTAGGCTGCTGCGTTTGGTAACCCTCCACCAATGTGATAATTGGTTCTTACATTATCCAGCAAGCCAACATTTCGGTTGCCATGGGTTCTAAAACGAATAGGTTGTGCGTCGCTAGTGCCTATATAATTGGTAACTGTTGTACCAGCGTTGCCTGTAAGTTGCCATGAACTCATATCCTTATTTGCAATTTTCCATTTCCCCAATGAATAAATGTATTCATTCATCCCTTTCTCAATTAACTCGTCTTGCTCAATAGCTCCTATGTAACCAGTTTGGTTATCAATAATAAGCCGCTGGCCTGGTTGTGCTGTAGTAATAGTGACTGAAAAATCGCCGGCGTAGCCAGCTTGAAGTAAAATATTGCTTTCATTATCAGGAATAGTGATAATACTTGCAGTAAGCGGAATTAGCTTTGGCTGAATCCTAAATCCTCCTTTTACGTCCAATGAGGTTGCAGGGAAGGGTGTACCAATTCCCACATTTTGCCCCTTTACACATAGGACAAGAAATAGATTTGATAAAATTAGGAGTGCTTTTTTCATAAACTATATTTTTTGATTTTCAAGCATCTGAGATGGATGCAAATAATAAAGGATGTTGCAGGATCTTTTGAAATGCTTCAGTTTGGCTCATCACAAATATGAATCATATGAAAGAGTTGCGCAATGCCATAAAAGGGGCAATGGAGTGGGGTAGATGCGTTGTTAGTGATGTCCCTTGAACTTATACACTGCCTCGGTGGCACTGTTCACCTCTAATTTTTTGTAGATTTTTTTGATGTGACTGCGTACGGTTTCGGTAGCAATGCCCATCTCTGTTGCTACCATTTTATAACTGTACCCTTTTACAATATATTCCAGTAATTCTTTTTCTCGTGGCGATAAGGTTTCTACCTGTGGGTTTTTGGTAGTTTTTTGCTGTGGCACAAAACTCAGGACTTTCTTTGCCACACTGCTTGTCATAGGGGCTCCGCCATCCAGCACATCTTTTATGGCCTGCGGTATCTGATCAAAATTTTTCTTTAACAGGTAGCCACTTGCGCCGGCGCAAATGGCATTGAAAATATTTTCCTCGTCTTCAAATACCGTGAACATAATGACTGGCACGCTGTTGCCGCTTTCCCTTATTTTAATCAGGGCTTCTACTCCGCTGCAACCTGGCATGTCAATATCCATAAAAATAACGTCTGGCTTGAGTACAGACACATCTTCTTTTACCGAATTGGCATCGGGCATTGCAGCCACCACATCAAAATCTTTACTCCACAGCAACAAGGTTTGTATGCTTTTTCGCAGGTTTTCGTTGTCCTCATATATCAACACTCTGATTGCCATATTGCATCAAATTTAAAACGAACACACAAGAATTTATATGCCATAATTAGGGTAATGGCAGCAAGAGCGTTACCACAGTGCCGGCAGAAGAAGATTGTATGGTCAGCTCGCCTCCCAAGGCATGCGCTCGTTCCTTCATGGTCTTGGTACCGGTGCCAGAGTTATTGCCTATCCAGTTGCCATTGTCGGTAACCGTCACGGTCATTTTGTTGGCACTGGCACTGAACGCAATACCGGCCGCGGTGGCGTTGGCATGTTTTGCAATATTATTTACTGCTTCCTTGCAGATAAGCAAAATATTTTTTCTGTAATGAACAGGCAGGATTTTATTAACGACTATCTCATCTCCCTCAATCCTTGTATTGATGTTCAGCGGCTCTAAAGTTTGGGCAGCGTATTCCCTTATTCTGGTGAGCAGGTTTTCTATTTTTTCATTATCCGGCCTTATACTCCACACAATATCACTCATGCTTTGCTGTATGGTTTTGCTCTGACTGGAGATTTGCTCCAGCAATACCTTTACCTGTCCTGGATGTTGATCTATTGCCTGCTGAGATACGGTACTCAGGATGTTGATACTGGTAAGTGTGCTGCCAATCTCATCGTGTAAATCAGCTGCTATCCTGTTGCGCAATTCAAATTTTTCTTTTATACTCTTTATTCGCCTCCGTACAATCCATCCTATAAGTAGTGCCATTAACATAGCCACCAACAGCAAGAACCACCAGGTGTCGTAAAATGCCGGTGTAATTGTTATGTGCAGTTTTATGGGTGTTGTTTTCCAATCTCCGTTGCTATTGGCAGCTTTTACCAGCAAAGTATAGTTGCCTGGGGTGAGGTGGTTATAAGTAGCAATATTATTTTTAGAAATATTCCAGTTTTCTTCCAGCCCTTCCAGCATCCAGCTATAAGTATTTTCACTGGCATTCGTAAAGCTTAACAAGGCAAACTCAATACTTAACATGTCTTGCTTGTAGTTCAACACAATGTTGTCTCCGTCTTTAATTTTTTGTTGAGTGCTGCTATTATAAATCTTAAAATCACTGAACAATAAATTGGTACTGTTAATTTCGTTGCGGTTGTTTGCATAATTAAATAAGAGAAAGCTATTGGATTGTCCAATATAAAACTTACCAGTATTTGGGGAAATAAAAATAGAGGGTGCATTGGTAGTGCTCAGTTCGTAGCTGGCTAAACTGTAATTACAAAAACTATTTTGGTTTATTTTATACTGTGCTATACCCAGGGAATTGTTGCACCATATATTGCCCTCTGCATCAGTCAATAGTTCGTCAATCGCAGTATTATTTAACCCGTATTTACGGCCTTGTTCTTTTAAATTTAAAAGGCCTGCTTCTTTACTATTAAACCAAAAGATGTCATCCCTAAAGAATACCACAAATACTTTTCCTTTTTTATTGCTACAAATAGACCGTATATCAACCGGCGGGTTGCTGCCCGTATTTTGCAATGCTTCATGGTACACTACAGTGGCAATATTTGTAACGGGATCCAGCTTTATAATACCAGCGTTCTTTTTATCAGAATAATCAGCTGTGATCCAAATCTTTCCATGTTCATCTTCTGTAATAGATACAATTCTTTTTGAGATATTACTTTTTATAAGCAGCTCATTTACCGGCTTAACGGGTATTGCATTTTGATTGCCGGCATCCATGGTAAAAAGGCCATCGTAGGTGCACAACCATAGTCTGTTTTTGCTGTCTTCAAAAAAACGATTTACCCACTTCCGATTATCATAAAAAAGTTTTCTTTCAGGAGCTATAATCATATCCTGCCTGATATTGTAACCAACCAAACCGTAAGCATTGCTGCTCAGCCACAGGATATTATTATGGTCAATGTACATAGAAATCAGTCCCGCTTCCACACCAGTATATTTTCTTATCTTTTCTGGTACAGCTATAATGTTACCATTTGCAAGATTATAAGTGTAGGCACCTTTGTAGGGAATATTGAGCCACAGTTTTTCATCTTTAGCCTCCACATTTCTCTCCATATTCATCATTTCTGTAGGCATCATAGCCACTCCTCCGGCAATAGAGCTCATATCTTTCTTTTCAAACAATTGCAAATTATAATCATAGCAATGTAGGCCGGTACTGGAGCCAATCCACATTTTATTATCGTAACAATGGAGGCCGTAAGCGTCACCCATAATGCCAAATGCACTGTTGTAGATGGCAGATTGATAAGTTGTAAATTGTAGACTGCTCGTATTAAAAGCGGCGAGGCCAGCGCCAGAAACAGAACAAAAAAGTACATCTTCCTGCCCGGGTAGCCCGGTTTGTTTTATAGAAAAAATCGTATTGTCTTCTTTGGTTTCATCCCGGTAGCTGTATTGAGCAAAAGCTTTGCTGCTTGTATTAAATGAGATAAGCCCTGCTGCAAAAGTACCCAGCCAAAGTAATTTCTTTTTATCGAGGTAACTGCTGATAGGCGTTATATTTCCTTCATTTTGCTTCCCGTTTATGATGGGTGGAATCACATAATTTTCTGTGGCCCCGGTTCTAGTATTGAGTTTAATGATACGGTGGTTACTGGTTAGCCAAAGCCAGTCGCTACCGTCTGGTGTTATGGTAAAAATCGGTTTGTTGCTAACGATTGTATCTGTAGTGAAACTGCCGGCACTTTCCAATTTGGCTGAACCACCTTTATTAAAATATAGTCCGTTTTGCGTAGCCACCCACATCCTGTCACGGGCCTGGTCATAATAAAAAGCTTTCGGTTGTACATGGGTACTGCGATCCCAACTTTTATCATGCTTTACATGTGTAAATATTTCTGTAGATGGATCAAAGATGTCGAGGTCATTGTCAGCAGCGATCCATATCCGGTTATGTTTATCAACCGCTAACGACCTGCAATAATTACTAATGATAGAAGTCGTGTCCTGCTGGCTGTGTTGATAGAATTTAAAGTTTTCGCTGTCAAATCTTGCCAGGCCGTCGGAGGTGCTAATCCATATTAATCCTTCTGTTGTTCGCACGATATCGGCAGCTTCGTTTGAAGTAAAGCCCTGCTCAACACGGTAATGCTTAAACACAATCTGCTTAGGCTGGCAAACAGCAGCAGCCTGGCTCACTATTGAAAGCACAAGCAGGCTCCAGAATTTTAGCTGTGAAACAGTAGCGGGCTTAAAAAGTATCATTCGTTTTTATACAGTAAGAATTGGCCGTTTATACTTACAATATACCAAGGTTTTCTCATACTTAAATTTGGTATGTTGTACCCATCTTAAAAAAGTGAAGATATTATGCAAAGCCATGCATCTGGAATTCAGCGATGTTACTGTGTAATGTAGCGTTGACTGATTTATTATTTTGCAAGTATCCCCATTCGTAAATTTTAGTGTTCTTGTTGCCTGCAAAACAATTGGAGAGATTAAGATCTGCCTCGCATGGCCCCATGAGGAAATACAGTGGGATTGGTTTTTGAAAAATGACTCATTCCTGGCAGGCTGATAAATTAGAGACGGAACTCGACCTCTACTTCTGTGCCTTCTCCTGCTTTGGAGTGCACTTTGCAGTTACCCTTGTGTGTAGCTGCACGTCGTTGCATGTTAGCAAGACCATTGCCATCTCTTACGTGAGCCATATCAAATCCATTACCATCATCACTTATATGCATGGTAAGGACGTTTTCGTTTAACTGTATTGCAGTGCGAATAAAATGACAATGAGAATACTTAACGGCGTTGTTAACCGCTTCTTTAAAAATAAGGTAGATATCCCTGCGTTGCTCCATCGGTATTTTTAGGCCATTGAGCATACTGTTTTTATTCATTTCAAAATTGATACCTGCAGGCGTGCAAAGCTCATTTGCAAAATTGAGCATGCGATCTTCAATATTGGCAAAGTCATCGTTGCCGGGCTTTATCATCCACACAATGTCGCTCATGTTTTCAATGGTTTCCTTACTGTTACTGCTAATTTTATCGAGCAGTTGTATGGAAGTACCCGTTTGGTTGGGTTGCTGTTTCACAATATCGCTGTACATACGAATGCTGCTTAATGTACTCCCCACATCATCATGAAGATCTGCAGCAATTTTATTTCTTATCTCAACTTCTTTTAACTGTTGTTTAAGCCGGTATCTTTTGTATAGGCCGAAGCCAATTACCACAGACGCCACAAATAATAAGATGAGTAGCCAACTGTATAAGCTTTTTCTGGCCAACTGAGCATTGTGTAACTTATCAGACTCATTTTTCTTTTTAAGGTATTGGTATTCTATATTACTTTTTATGCCTGCCTTTTGCAGATCATCGTTTGAAATACTATCCTGCATCTTTTTGTGAAGCTTATAAAAATCGAGGGAGGCCTGGTAATTGCCGGTTTTTTCATACAAACTTGAAAGTAATAACGAAGAGCTCGAAATATTTAAAGGATTGCCAGAGCCAAGATTGATGCTGTGCGCCAGGTTTGCATGATACAGGGCACTGTCATTATTGCCAACTGAGTTGTACAACTCAGCATAGTTTCTGTGTATTGATGTTTGTAAATTTTTGTCGTGTAGCACTTCATTTAACTGTATGGCCTCAGCCAGTGCTGCCCGGGCTTTATCAGTGGCGCCGGTTTTAAGATAATTGTATGCCAGGCTGCTTAGTGTATTAATGATGCCAAATTTGTATTTAATCTCCCGCCTCAATTGCAGGCTCTGACCATACCAGGTAATAGCTTCGGTATAATTATTCATTTCTGCATTTAAGGCCCCAATGTTGTTTTTTACAAGACTTACCCCTTTTTTATCTCCAATTTTTTCGGATATAGCCAAACCCTTTTTGTAATATTCCAGTGCCCTTTCATGATCTTTTAAATACTTGTGATACAACTGCCCGATGTTATTAAAAGACAATGCTATCGATCCATTATCCTTATCCTTTTCTGCCAGGGCAAGTGCTTTGAAATTTAATTCGAGGGATTGATCGATTAATCCTGTTTCCTTGTATATGAAAGCAACATTGTTATAAGCATTGCGAAGCTGCTCATCATCATGCAACTCCTCTCTGATAGAAAGACTTTTTGTGAAATAATCAAGGGATTTTTCCACATCATTTTTTCGATAAAAACATACTGCCATGTCATTGATGATTCTTGCCTCCTGAAGCCTGTCTTTGGCTAACAAGGCTTTTTCCATGGCCTTGTTTAGGTAGTATAGTGCGGTATCATATGCTTCTGCATTTGCAAAGAAAGTAGACCGATAATACAGCGCATTAGATAGGTAGCGTTGGAGTTCGATGGTGGTTTGGCCGGTAGATTTTGGCAGTAGACTGTTAATTAGCCTGATGGCTGTATCGCTGTACAGCACTGTAGTGGTATCTTGCGCAGCATAGGTTTTTTCTACATAAATGCTAATGCGTGCCGTATCATTTTTGGTACGGGTTAGCAAATTTTGTAGAGAATCGACTACTTCGTTTTGCCCCAAAGCACAGGTATTGAATACGAATAAGAGTAATAGCGTTTTTACAATTTTCATACAATCTTTTCTTGTAGTACTTTTAAAACCGCTTCTGTATTGCTGTTCACATGTAGCTTGGCATAAATATTTTTCATATGGGTTCTTACCGTTTCGTAAGAGCTCCCCAGTGCGTCTGCAATCATTTTATAACTCTTACCTTTTATAAGTTGCTGTAAAATTTCTTTCTCTTTTGGGGTAAGCTGATAGTCGGTATTTCCTTTTGGTGTAATGTTATGTTGAAACAATTCCAGTACTCTCCTGGCCACCGAGCCAGTCATGGGGCTTCCGCCGTTGTACACATCTTTAATGGCTTCCATATAACCTTCCGGCGAGGTAGTTTTCAAAATATAGCCTGACGCTCCCGCACATACTGCATTAAAAATATTATCATCGTCATGAAACACCGTCTGCATTAATATCTGTATGTGTGGAAATTTTTGTTTGATAATCTTAACGGCTTCTATACCGTTCATGCCTGGCATCTCAATGTCCATCAATACAACATCAGGTATAGATCTTTCCAATTGAAAAATAATATCGTTGCAATTTTCAAAAGCATCCGAGCAGGCAAAACCCTCAGTTCCGCTTATGAGATAATACAGGCTCTCCCGCAGGTGCTTGTTGTCTTCAAATATGGAGACTCTGATAGGTTTCATAAAAAAATTTGAACAAAGATGGAAATATAATTGATCATTCTTTATACCGCAATTGCGGGAGAAACAACACTTAACAATATAACACTAAAATCAAAACCTTTATTAAAAATAATCCTCCTCACCCTATTTTGGTATTGTCCACTCCTACATTATCAATCATTTTTGAGTTATTATAAAACACCCAAAATGAAAAATATTTTACTCCTTTTTTGCCTGCTTTTTATTGCGGGTGAATACACCGTAAATGCCCAGTTTGTATACCCCAATGATGTATGCAACGGTGCGATGCCGCTTACCGTCAGCAACAGTACCCAATTGCAGGATACCCTTTATCTGGATGACGAATTTGCTGACCCGGCTTTATCGAATATTCCGCTATGTAATGGAAGCACTAATCAAGTAAGGCGTGACCTGTGGTATAGTTTTACGGCAACAGATACCGCGGTTTCAATTGTGACAAAGTTTTATCCAATTGCGGCCGGTATAATCTACTACCAGCTTTTTACCGGCACCTGTGGTAGCCTAACCAGCTTAAGTTGCCATTTCAATCTTGCCAATATTAAATTGACAGGTTTGGTAATTGGTCAACAGTACTATTTGCGTTCGTATTATCCCAACGGCATTGGCAACGATTTTTCAAACTTTAATGTCAATTTAGTTTCTAAACCTGTTAATGATGATTGCACTGGCGCAATAGAGGTTCCTTTAATTTCGGCCACTACGGCTGGCAGTACCTTGAACCGTTTTACCAATGACCTTGCCACAAAAACCATTGCAGGTTGTACCGTAACCAACGCAGGGTGGAGCAATATAAATGATGTGTGGTATAAGTTTACAGCCACTTCTACCACCCACCCAATAGTTATTGGCGCAGATGCTTATGCCTCTTCAGAATGTTCTATTTACAGCGGTAGCCTTGGAAGTTTAACCAGCATTGGAAGTTTTAATTTCTTTGAACGTTTTGAAATTAAAACACTTACCAATCTGCAACCAGGCGCTACTTATTATATCAGGATAGGGGCTCCCGGCATCGTTAATTTTACAATGAGTGTTTATAAAGATGCACCTTCCAATGATGATTGTATGAATGCAGATACCGTACTAATGAGTAGCTCGTTTAAATGCGAAAATAATTTCAGCATTAGCAACAGGTTAACGGCTACCAATTCAACTGGCAACTGTTCATTGCCCGCTACTAAAGATGTGTGGTTTATATTTAAAGCGACCAGCGCTGATATTACGGTAAGGGCTCAGGAACAAGGCAGTACTGCTATCAATCTCGGGTTACTACAAGGGAGTTGCGGTGCATTAACTTGTTTGGTTAACACCACTAATGCAACCTTTTCATATTCTGGGCTTACCGTGGGCAGTTATTATTTTTTGCAGGTGGGTGGTGGCCAGGAAGATCGGCAAGTTTCCATTTGCATATCACCAAAAATGGTCAATGATGAATGTAATGGCGCTATTAATCTTGCCATAAAACCATACAATCAATTAAGAAATAATATTGCCTACTTTGGCGATGCTACACAATCTTTACCATCCTGTACGGGTTCATATGAGGCAAAAGATTTGTGGTATCAATTTACTGCTGCAGACACGGCATGTCTTGTTACTATTGATGGTGATGGTGGATTTTTTCAGGTATTTTCAGGACTGTGTGGCTCACTAAATAGTATTCATTGCAGCAGTGGAAGCCAATTGCCGATTACCACAACAGAACGAACAGAAAAGATATCCGGACTTACGATAGGCGAAGTTTATTACCTGCGTATTTATCCTTTTACAGCAAGTTCCAAAACGCTTTATACCATTGATGTAAATGCGCTGCCCGCCAATAACGAATGTTCAGGAGCTACAATGTTACAACCACAACAAGGGCTTGCTTATGAACCTTTATCGGACAATGGGATTTTACAGGCTACCGAATCATTGCCGCCATGTATTGCAACCTTTGCCCCCAAAGATATTTGGTATCAATTTACAGCTACCGGTTCCAGCGCCGCTATTATGAGCAACCGGGAAGCTGGCGATGGCCCCAGTACAGTAATGGGTTTTCAATTGTATAGTGGAGGCTGCGGTAGTTTAACCAGTATCGCTTGTTTTAGTCAAGGTGCCGTATTACACAAGGGGCAAACAATTACAAACCTCATTGCAGGGCAAACTTATTTTATAAGGCAGTATGGTAACTTTGAAAAGAACAACATCAGCATAGTGAATGCACCTGCAAATGATGAAATGGCAGGTGCCATAAAGTTGAGTCCGGCACCTGCCAATGTGCAGTCGATGCCTTCCTACTATTCACACGGGGCATCCAAAAAGTTTGGTAGACTATGCAATACATCCTCCAACCAAATGCACCATGATGTATGGTTTTATTTTATTGCGGAAGCGGCATCTCACAGCGTTAGTATCAGCAATGCTAATACCTTTTGGCCCGAAGAAATTTCGGGATACTTTTACACTATTGAAGCATTCAGAGGCTATGCAGCAGACAGTCTTTCATTAAGACCTAAGTTTATTTCCTGTGCCAATAACAATACTCCACTTTCTCTTACAGGCCTTACCGCAGGTGATACGGTTTACCTAAGAGTGGCCAATGCTTCAGCAGCAGGCAACAGCAGTATTTTTAGTGTAAAAATAACTTCTGCACAAAATATGAATGAACCCACCGGTGCATTGCTACTAAGCACCATCAATACTTACCAGTATTCTGTAAGCACGGCAGGCGCTACCCAATCATTGCCAGCGGCAGGCTGCTTAATACCTGATTTTCCGGATGATGATATCTGGTTTAAGTTTAGTGCCGCAGCCGATATAAAAAGAATTGTGGCAGGGGTTGAATCAAGCGATGTGACGATGCAGTTGTTCAGCGGTACACCTGGTAACCTCACTGCCTTGCAATGCAGCAACAACATAATGGTATTAACTCCATCACTTGTAAGTGGAAACTTGTATTACCTTAGGGTGTATAGCAAAGTCAATGCACAAGCGGCCAGTTTCAGAATAGGGTTGTTTGATGAAGCCACATCATCTGCAAATGAATGTAACAGCGATATCAGTTTGCTTGGTCCTAATTTAATTGCAAACCCCCGTTGCGAAAGTGATGAGACTTACCTGGCGCCAACAATTATCAATGGCGAAGGATATGCCGGAAAAAAATTGACCAAAGACTGGTGGGGTGCAAGCTCAGCTACACCTGATACCTGGAATGCTGACTACCCGAGGGTTGGTTTTGGCAATGTGCCGAATGATGCTGGCTATGGCTTTAACAAGATACCCCGGAGTGGCAAAGGAATGCTGGGTATGCTGAGTAGTTCGTTTGGCAACGAGTGGAGTGAGTATGTAACCGGTAAACTAAAACAACCATTAATAAAGGGCAAAACTTATTTCGTTTCCTTTTATATAAATTTCGCTGATGACCGAAATAAGACAGCATTCAATATCGGCGCCCTTTTTAACAATGACAGTATCCGCAATACTTTGGGAACAAATCCATTGGAGATTACACCACACATTTCATTTAATGCCGGCAGTTCAAAAAAAGGAGCCGATGGCTGGCAAAATGTATGTGGATATGTGTATGCCGACAAATCTTATTCTTACATCACCATTGGCAATTTTGGCGACCTGATATTGTACAGCGGCATAAGCAATGCTTACTTTTTTTTAGATGATGTTACGGTTGCCGAAACCAACACGCAGACGCTGCCTTTGCGCCTGATTGATTTTACTGGCAGAATGACTGCCCAACAACAAAGCGAACTGCAATGGACAACCGCTAGCGAAACCAACACCAAACATTTTGAAGTGCAATGGCGTACCGATACAAAACCATTTAGTGCCATTGGAACAGTGCAGGCGGCAGGTAATAGCACTTCGGATAAAAGTTATAATTTCCTCCATCGCAATCCGACAGCAGGCAATAATTACTATCGCTTAAAAATGATGGATACAGATGGGAGCTTTACCTATTCAGCTATTATAAAAATTGCTTTGAAAAATGATAATAGTAGTATTAGTGTTTACCCGAACCCTATTTCCTCCATCATAAACATTTCGGTGCAGGCAGTTAAAGATGATTTGTTATTTTTCAGGCTGATCAACAGTAATGGAAGTACGGTGGCCACAAAATCGGTCATGATAAAAAAAGGAGTCAATGCTTTTAACTGGGATATAAATCGACTTGCGGCTGGTACTTATTTTATTTCAAGCAGCAACAAGAACTTTAATGCATTGCAGGTAATAAAACGATAAAATACCGTCCTTCTTGTTTTAAAAATTGTGGGCTAAAAATTTATAGGGATGATCGTTGATCATCCCTATAAATTTTACTGCAAAAACTAAATCCGCTTAACGGTAACACTTTCGTTAAAGGATCACAACCGTCCATTACTATTTTTACTCACCCTTTCTCGGTATTGTAACGATCGGTTAATTTTTTCAGCTTTGAGTTCAATTAAAAATTAACTCGATATGAAAAAGTTGCTCTTCTTTTTATGGATATTTATCTCTGTACAAACTTTACATGCGCAAAGCGTAGGGATAGGTACTAACACTCCTAATGCAAGTGCATTGTTAGATTTAAGTAGCACCACCAAAGGTTTGCTGATTCCCAGGATGACTGCTGCTCAGCGCCGGGCTATACCTACTCCTATATCAGGCCTTCTTGTTTATCAGACCAACGCCGAAGTGTCCGTTCCATTTAGTACCGCCGGTTATTACATTTATTTTAATAGTGACTGGAAAACCTTACTTGACCAGGATGATAAATATTGGACTAAATCCGGCAGCCGCAATTGGGTGTACAATACCGGCGATAGCATCGGCCTTGGTACTTCAAGCCCAGATGAGAAAATGCATATCGTTAATGGTAAAATGTATTTGCAGGACAATCGGACAGGCCAAAACCCACACGTAATTTTTGATGTACCTGCTGTAGATTTCAACGAAGCTGGCCTGCAGTTTAAAAGAAGTGGAGATACTCTGGCAGCTATTAATTATGTAGAAGATCCAAGCCTTGCAAATTATATAAAATTTAGTGTAGGAAGTCCCGGTAACGGAAACGAGCTCACTGTAAATACAAATGGCGAAGTAGGAATTGGAACAAAAAGTCCGAACGGTCAATTAAGTATGGGTAATTATGCCGGCGATAATGTTGCTATAAATGACTTAGATGGAATTATTCAATTTAATTTCCCAAATATTTTTAATGGCACTTTAGTAAAACAGGCGTTTATACAACTTTCAGATGCCAATGATTTACGCATGGGTACCAACTCCGGGAATACTCTAGGAAAAGTTATTTTCCGCACAAATGCAACAGATCAGGTAGTAATAGACCAAGAGGGGGAAGTTGGTATTGGTACGATAACGCCTATTGCAAAACTTCATATACCAGCAGGTCAAGATGCTGATCTCTCATCTGCTGCTAACGGTTTTGTTATGCTGGGCACAGGCACCGGCACCAGCCTCCTGCTGGATAACAATGAAATTATGGTAAGAACCAATCCCACTACTGCAGGTACATTGAGTATTCAAAACGACGGCGGAGAAGTGGTAGTGGGTGCGAGAACCACCATTAATAAAGGTGGCGAGGCATTAAAGTTAAACGGGTTAGATCCAGCAATCAACCTATATGTGAACGGCATTCAAAAATCATACATCTGGCAAACAGGAAATAACCTCAATATAGGGGTATCAAGTGCCCTGGGAAAAATAGTGGTGAATACAAACCAGATGGAAATTGGTACAAATTCGGCACTTCCGGCAGGATATAAACTGGGCGTGGGCGGTAAGGTGATTTGCGAAGAACTGAAAGTAAAACTACAAAGCAGCGTTTGGCCCGATTATGTTTTTGCACAGGACTATAAACTGGCTTCACTTACTGAAGTAGAAAAGTTTATTCAGCAAAATAAACATCTGCCTAACATTCCTGCTGCAAGTGAGATAGAAAAAAATGGACTAGAAGTAGGTGACATGCAAAAGCGAATGATGGAGAAAATAGAAGAGCTCACATTATATATTATTGATTTGCAGAAGCAAATTGATGTATTAAAAATAAATTCCAAATAGTTATGAATCGTAAAATTATAATTATGAGAATGTGTTTTTGCTTCTTGTTACTTTGTTTAAATATGGGTTCTTTTGCGCAACCCAAAAAATGCAAAACCCCCTCCATAAATATCGCTAGCGAGCAAATGGCTGAAACATGGTCTGCACAAAGAAGTCCTGAGGCTGTAAATAAATTAGTGAGGGTGTATTTTCACATTATTAGAAATTCTTCAGGCTTAAATGCTGGTGCAACTTTAGCTGAAATTGATAC
This sequence comes from Ferruginibacter sp., assembly GCA_046597635.1. Classification (GTDB taxonomy): domain Bacteria; phylum Bacteroidota; class Bacteroidia; order Chitinophagales; family Chitinophagaceae; genus Ferruginibacter. The sequence goes on from JBKJKD010000227.1 coordinate 24,000, forward strand.
CGAATTTGCAGCGCTCATTGAAGATTTTGCTCCTTACAGTATTTGCTTTGCAAACGTGGGTTTTGATTTTATAGATAATACTGAAATGAATATTTTTTTTAATCCAGATAGTGCAAATGATGTTGCTTTATTAGAACCATTTTTAGTGCCTAATTGTCTCAATATCTTTTACCATGCAGATTTGGCTACTTACGGTGGCAATGCTTATAGTATCCCCAATACATTTTGCTCTGTTGCAAAAGGCAATATTGGCATATGGCGTACCATATCACATGAAGTAGGTCATTGCTTGGGTTTACGACATACTTTTTCAGCGTCGGGTGGGGAAGAAAATATAAATGGAACTGGTTGCTCTACCCGTGGAGATAGAGTTTGTGATACGCAGGCAGATCCATACACCGAAGACAATTGTTTTTCTGCAAACAACTGTACGTATACAGGTTTTTGTCAAGATCCTTCCGGTGCTACAAATTATTCTCCTCCCTATCAAAATATTATGAGTTATTGGGGCGGCGAAGGCTGTACACTAACTCATTTTACCACAGGGCAATACGAAAGAGCCACCTCTTTTTTAGAAACAGATGCAGGCTTATTAACTACAGTAGCAGGTGCTACTACCTCCCCCGGGCCAGGTACCGTAAGTAGTGGGTATTATTTTAGAATTGGTAGTAATAGTATAACCATCAATCCTGTATTAAATATTATAGGGGCCACTATATCTTCATTGCAAAGCCAGTCGGTAACAGTACCACCAGGGTTCTTGGCTTCGCCAACGGGTAATGGTTCTACAACTATAAAAGCTACCTGTGTCTATTAAAATTATAACTACATGAAAAAATTAATTGTGATACCATTTTGCCTGAGTGCCGCTTTTTGCTTTTCGCAAAAAACTACTTTTATGGTGCAGCCCGAAAACAAGGTACAATGCCAAACTGAAGAAGAAAAGGCTGCCATGAATACTGAAATTAAAATGCTTAAACAGGCTTACTTTGCCAGGCATGCAAACAGTAGTTCAGCAAGGACCCAAAAGATACAACAGGTTCAGCTTGGCTGGCCTATGCGGGCTAGTGCAGAGTACGATTTTATGTACAATTATTTTAACCTGCAGAATTATGTAGATCAGGACAGGGTTACCACTGCCGATGTAGATTACCATTGCTTTAGCCGCACGTACGATAAGCATGATGCCTCCGACATCAACCTTTGGCCTTTTTGGTGGCGCATGATGGACAACAATTATGTGATGGCTGTGGCCGCCGCACCAGGTGTACTGTTACAAGACCCTACAGACGGTAACTTTGACCGTAACTGTACCACAACAGGCAGTCCCAATAGCGTCTATATTCTTCACGACGATGGCAGCACCACCCGATACCTCCACCTTAAAAAAAACTCGGTTACTACCAAAAGGCAATATGACAGAGTAGAGCAGGGAGAATTTTTGGGATATATCGGCAGCTCGGGCCGCAGTAGTAATCCGCACCTGCATTTTGCTGTGTACGATGCTTCAGACAATTTGATAGAGCCTTTTTATGATGCCGCATTTGCCTCCTGCCACGATATGTTAAACAACGAAACCTGGTGGCAGAACCAACGGGCTTATTGGGAACCCCAAATTAATAGATTAATGACCCACAGTAACACACCCTCTGCTAATAACTTTTGTCCTGAGGAAGAATTTGTTTACCCTGAAAACCAGTTTAGTGGTGGTGAAAATATTTTTGCCGGCATCGCTTTTATGGATGGCCAAAATGGCGATGTTGCCAACTGCGTTCTTACACAGCCCAATGGCACAACCTATGCATCGTGGAATGTAAACCTAAATACGACAAACTCCAGAATATACAGTACCACTGGTTTTCAATTGCCGAGCGGCAACATAGGCACCTGGACTTTTAAAGCCACCTACCGTAGTAGGGTATATGCGCACTTTTTTACAGTGGGATGTAAAAGTTCCGAAACCGTATCCGGTAATATTAGTGGGAACGATGGTTATATAGCAGGAGGTACAATAACCACTACTGCCGTTCATACTGGTAGTAGTAATACCAAAGTATTGTACCAGTCGGCCAATGAAATAGAGTTTAAACCTGGCTTTTCGGCAACTGCAGGCATACACCTTAAAGCCAGGATAAAGCCCTGTAATTATACGGAATAACCGGTAGATATTGTTTGTAGATGGGAGTCTCGATGTTATACAAAATATCGAATCTGCCCGGCAATATGGTTTTGTACATGATGCTGTAGTGAATCAAATAACTATAAAGGCTGTACTCAAAATTTTTAATGCGGGGGATAATTCCGTACGCATTTACGACGCAGATGCAGGCAGGTATTTATCAATTTTAGCAGTATCATTTGCAACGGGCATGAGTAATATCGATATTCCATTAAAATCAGATTGGGGTAAAAGTCTAAGGGTGGACTTATTTAAAGGCGATATGCTTGTTCACTATACAGATTTTGAAAATAAGTAAAAAAAGCCAACCTGTTTAGTAAGAAATTATAAGGGCTGAATGGCGATTTTATAAGACCAAAGTATGAACTGGCTATATCCTGTTGCGACTTAATATCGGGCAGGAGAACTCGTAGTAAAGGAAGCATTGGCAAAATGCTGGAGATGCACTAATTCTATGTTACACACCTAATTATTTTTTCTTATTGAAAATTTGGTAAACCTTTTCTATTTTTCATGAATTCCAAAAGAAAAATATTTCTTACTACTGGCTTTCAAAACACCACCAAAGATTTTTAAAAACGGCTAAATGAAAAATTTTAACTCAGAAATTGCATTTTTAATTTTAGTAATTCTTATCAGCATTGCAGGCTTTTGGGAGCTTTTCCTGGGAGCAAATGCAAAGCCAATTGGCCTGCACTATTTGCATATAACTACCAGTTTGTTATGGTTGTTTTTACTTTTGATTCAACTCATTCATATTAAACGGAAAAGTTTTTCGTTTCATCGAAAGCTGGGAATTTCTATGTTTATCATGGCTCCGTTGGTGGTAGCTACAGTTGCATTGCTCTCGGTTCATTCGGCACACAAGGCAATTGTTACCCGCAAAGAGGATGTATTGATTGTTCAGAATGTGATGGTAACACTGGTATTGGGTCTGGTAATATTTTTAGCATTTGCTTTAAGGAGAAACAAAAAAATACATGGCACCTTGTTGGTGAGTTCCGCTATGTTATTTATGATAATTGCCCTGTTTTTTGCCTTGCTTAGCTTTGTTCCTCTATACAAGATTGAGGGTCCCGAAACTTTTTACAGGTTTGGAACTGCTGCTGTAACAGCTGGCGGAATTGGTGCTTTAATTAGTCTGATTTTCTTTTTTAGAAACATGCGCAATGGATGGCCGTGGTTGTTTGTAGGATCTGTATTTTTTATCAACGCATATATTAATGATCTCCTGCATAAATCAAACAACATCCAACCATTAACAGAATTTGTGGGTTCTATCAGTCAAGTGGGTATATTCATAATTACGTTTTTTGGATTTTTAGGTTTGCTATCCCTTGCATGGTATATCGGTAAAAGTAAAAACTTGATAATTAAGGGGAGACCGATGTCTCCTGTGCATCCTCAAATACTTAATTAGAATATTGTATAGTTTCAGATAAGTCTCTTTGATTAATACATTTATTTAAAAAATGGTAATGAAATATCTGCTGACAGTTTCTGTTCTATTTATTTTCTCTAAAAATTCATTTTGCCAACAAAGCAAATATCAATGCCCTTGTAATAAAATTGGCCTTGATACTGCCTGGGCGCAAAGCAATAAAATTTCCTGCTATTTAATTCCTGTTAAAAAAGACATTTCAAAATCATCCACAGGAAAATTTTACTTGGCGGCAGTCGTGGCGCAGTCGTTGGCTACAACCAATGAAGCGCCATTGCTTTACCTGCATGGAGGGCCCGGCATTGCTACCCTCGGAAATATTCCTAAGTATTTACAATCTAAAACATGGAAAGATATTAGGGAAAAACATTCACTCATTTTTTTTGATTATAGAGGAACCGGTTTTTCTGAACCTGCGCTTTGCCCCGGCATGGTAGATTCTTTGACCGTTTTTTCAAAAACAAATCCGTCAGTAAAACAAAAAAAAGAGTATGAGATTTTGCTGTATAAAAACTGCAGAGAGCAACATTCAAAAGAAGGCATAGATGTTTCTTCTTTTAGTGCTATGCAGTTAGCTGCTGATGCAGAAGCCATCAGAAAAAGTTTGCAAATTACTAATTGGAATGTGTACGGCGTTTCGTTTGGTACCACTGTTGCATTAAATATGATACGGAATCATAGCAAACATATCAAGGCTATCATTTTTGATTCTCCTTTTCCACCCAATGCACCATGGCTCGATTTTGTCCGGCCATTTGATACCTGTTTTAAAGTACTGGAAAAAAATATTGCTGCTGACCCCATTGCTGCGGCCGCATTCCCTGCTGTGCGGAATGACTTTGTAAATGCAATAAAACGGCTGAATAAAGTTCCCTTTAAAGTAAAGTATGGCACATACAGCTATGATGTTACTGGGGATGATTTTGCATGGGGTATTTGGAGTGCCCTATTATCGCCGAAGGCAATTCCTCTGGTGCCCATTGCAATAAAAGAAGTTGCCAATGGCAACGATTCGGTTCTCTCAAAGTTGATTACAGTATTCAGCCAACCCGACTCGTATGGTAAATTCTCTGAAACACAAAGCAGAGCAATCTTATGTTACGAAGGAAGGCCACGTAAGGCAGAAGAGTCGGAAGCATCATTGCGTACACAGTATCCTGACTTTGCATCCTTCATCAGCGCATTTGATGAAGCCATCTGTACCGTATGGCGGCCCGACATTGCCGCTGAAAAAATATTTGCACCAGTTGTAAGTAATGTTCCGGTATTGATTCTTTCCGGTGAATATGACCCGGTTTGTCCTCCGGTGTTTGGAGATATTACTGCTGCTTCGCTATCAAATTCTGTCCACTTGGTTGTTCCCGCTGCATCGCATGCTGCCATCCATGCAGATGATTGCATCCGGAGTATTGCAGTTTCATTTTTATTAGATCCATCCATAAAGCCTGATGAAAAATGTGTAAGGGAGCGAATGAAAATAAATTTTGTTACTGCTGATTTAAAAAAGGCATTGGATGGTTTTAAAAAATAAAGGAATACTTCCAGATACCGAATATCCTTTTCAAATTATAGAGATTAGCATGACCTATTTATTAGTACTATAAATTATCTGGTACAGAATTCAACACAACTAACCCCACACCATGTCACAATCACCATCACCCGTTTTACAAAATGAAAGAGCAGATATATTGGACATACTCCGTGGCCTTGCCCTGCTCGGCGTTATGCTCGACAATTTGTTTGGCTTTACCGGCTGGGGATTTTTGACACAGCCGCAAAGGGAGGCGTTAACCACGTGGCCAGCAGATGCAGTACTTGCTCTTAGCGAATTGAGTTTTATTAATGGTAAATTTTATAGTTTGTTTTCTTTGTTATTCGGCATTGGGTTCTCCATCATTTTAATTCGGAATGAGCAAAAAGGAATCAATCCGTTGAAAGTATTATACCGTCGTTTATTTATATTATTAATCATCGGGCTCGGTCATTTGTTGTTGTTATGGGAGGGTGACATCCTTGTTTTATACGCCCTCATTGGCATGCTTTTGCCCTTGTTTAGAAAATGTTCCGATAAAATATTGCTTACCTGGGTATTCGTTCTTATTGCATCGCCTTTATTGTTTGATGTAATGAGTGTGTTATTTCATTATAAAAACGGCAGCTTTTTAGAAGACATGGCAAAGGTGATTGACAAGCGAACAGGCCTTCCGCCGGATGATAGTTTTAATCAATACCTGTACAGCAAAAGCGATGCATGGCAGCACTGGCGTAACTGGCAGGCTTCCGGATTTTTATATCGGTATTCTTATATCCTCGATAGCAATCGCATTCCAAAAGTTTTAGGCATGTTCCTGCTAGGCTTTTATGCTGGCCGCAAAATGATTTATATCAATCTTGAGAATTATAGTGCGTTATTTAAAAAGTTACGCCGCTGGGGATTTATCATTGGCATTCCTTCTGCACTTGCATGCACTTATTTTGAAATCTCCGGAAAGCCGATACCCAATGCAAGGGGTTTGGCACATACATTTTTTTATGCAATAAGTGTAGTGCCTTTGTGTTTAGCATACGTGTCTATAGTTTGTTTGCGGTGGATCAGGAAGAAAGGGAATAGCAAGTTGCGTTTTCTTGCTCCAGTGGGGAGAATGGCATTAACCAATTACCTCATGCAAACCATCATTGGTATTACGCTTTACTATGGTGTGGGGTTTAATTTAGGGGGACATATTGGGCCAGCAGTTTTTATTCCCATTGGCTTATGTGTTTACGCTTTGCAGATTACATACAGCAACTGGTGGTTTAAACATTTTAATTACGGGCCAATGGAATGGATATGGAGACAATTGACATACGGGAAAAAGTTACCATTAAAAAAACAGATAGGCCATGAACAGTAAAATTTCAATAAAAATTTCGTGGTTTATATTCTGGTGTGTAATCATCGGTTTATCTGTTTTCTTTTACGTAACAACAATAATTGATTATAGCAAAGGGTATGTGCCAAAAAATTTTAAATTGGGATTTTTTGAAAGCAAGATTTGGTTTATTGCTCATATCGCCGGTGCATCAGCTTCATTGCTTTTAGGTCCCTTTCAATTTTGGAAAAGTTTCCGGACAAAGTATATGCGTTACCATCGCATTGCCGGTAAAATATTTATCATCGGTTCGTTATTGGCTGCCATCTGCGCCTTCCGCATCAACCTGATGTACGATTGTGTACCATGCCGTGTTTCATTGGGGATATTATCACTCGTCTGGTTTTATTGCACTGCTGCTGCATGGTGGGCAATTAAAAATAAAAACATCAAAGCACATCGCCAGTTTATGGTAAGGAGTTATACGGCAGCACTGGCTTTTGTGTTTATCAGGTTGTTTCCTTTATTTGGATACGAAAACGTTTTTCCTTTCTTAAGTACATCATTGGAAAGAAGGATTACAGCGGAGTGGCTATGCTGGATTCTTCCCTTTATGGTTATTGAATTTTATATGGTTTGGTGGCCTTCTTTGGCTATTCATTCAACTGTAAAAAATAAAGTATGACAAACACCACTTCTCCTGTTCTACAAAAAGAAAGAATCGAGATCATCGATTCCCTACGTGGCATTGCCATCCTTGGTATCCTGCTCATGAATATTCCCGCCTTTGCTTATGCAGTCATGGGACATGACCCTTCTCTTAAAAATGAATATGGGACCATCAATTATTATATCTGGTATTTTGTTGACTGGATACCCGATGGAACACAAAGGGCTCTATTTAGTATGCTGTTTGGTGCTGGCATTATTTTGTTTATTAGTGGAAAGGAAAAACAGGAACATAAAATATCGTCACTTGATTTTTTCCTACGCAGGCAGTTGTGGTTAATATTTTTTGGGTTGGTTAATATTTATATTTTTCTGTGGCGAGGCGATATTTTATTTGATTATGGATGTTATGGATTCCTGATGCTTGTGTTTCGTTTGTGGCAACCAAAGAAATTATTGACGGCCGCAGCTGTTTGTTTTTTATTTATGCTTGCTAGGGAAAATAGGGAGTTGTATTTGGAAAAAAGAACCATTTTAAGGGGCGAGGCCGTGGCACGCATGGATACTTCAATTACCAAATTAACCGGTGAGCAAAAAGAATATTTAGGTGCTATGCTGGAGATGAAAGAAAAAAGTGAACCTGCAAAACGAATTAAAAGAATGGAAAGAGGTAACCAGTTGATGACAGGTAGTTATGGTAACTTGTACGACTACCGCACTGATTCGTATCTGTCGTCCATGCTTATTTACTCCTATTTTTCTATTTGGGATGTTTTATTGTTTATGTTTATTGGCATGGCCTTTTTTAAAATGGGTATTCTTACAGGTAACGCTTCAATTAAGCTATATGCAGTATTTGCAGTCGTAGGTTTAGGCTTGGGTTTACTCGTCAGTTATTATCAATTGAGGCCGCATATAGAAACTAAATTCAACCATTTTGAATACATAAAAAATATATCTGTAAGTTTCTATGAACTGGGCCGTACTCTAAGAACCTTTGGCATTTTCGGGTTGCTCATGTTGATGTATAAGTCAGGTGTATTCAACTGGTTCTTCACACTGATGCGGCCGGTTGGTCAAATGGCTTTCACCAATTATCTAACGCAATCCATCATTGGTGCTATAATATTCTATGGAATTGGCTTTGGGTTGTTTGGCAAACTGCAGCGCTATGAAGTATACATTATTGTTCTTTGTATCTGGATGGCACAAATTGCATGGAGTAATATTTGGTTGCGCTATTTTCAATACGGACCATTTGAATGGGTGTGGCGGCAGTTGACGTACTGGAAGAAGTTACCTTTACGTAACCCAAGCAATGACTTCGGGCCGATCTTTCAAAAAAAGTGAGCAGCCCATTCTTTAAATCAGTTCCAAAAAATCCGACGAATCCGCTTAATTTTTCCTCGATTCATTTGTACCATGCACAGGAATCTAAAACTTCTTATTATAATGATACCGCAGGGCAGGAGCGGGCAAACCTTCTGCACCGCTTACAGACTGATGTTCAAAACTTATGAAAATATTGTTGAGTAATGGGCAGGAGGTAACATGAAAAGGTTATTTTTGCGGCACTCAATCTGCTAATGGTTTGTGTATATCATTGAGTAGAAATTATTGGGTATTTTAATAACCAAGCTTTATGAGATATAGCAAATGGATCGCAGTGCTGTCTTGCCTTCTACTAATTATTACTTGTTTTATTCCCTGGACCTACCACGCCGATGTTCAAAAGAATTTTACCGGTTTCTTTTCTGAGAAGAATGCCTACGGTAGCCCGGGTAAGTATTTTATCTTTTTTGCTGTACTGTCGATGGTATTGTTGCTGCTAGAAAAGGTGTGGTCACAAAGAGCATTGTTCTTTGTTGGCGGGTTAATGGTGGCTTATGCAATCAAAACATACATTCTTTTTACATCCTGCTATAATGCTTACTGTCCAGAGAAAAAATTGGGCATCTTCCTGATGCTGGGACTCAGCCTGCTTATTTTTGCCATGTCTCTTTTTCCGGATATCAAACTCAAGACCGATAAAAAGCAGTAGTTGGGATGATTGCGGAGGGTATGCATGTTGGGTAATGAACTTAACTTCCCATTCATATACCCCGCTGCCTGCCTAAAAGTTAACAATGTTCCCGATGTAAATTGAAGCAATTTCAATTCCTAGTTTTTCACAACTTCTTTGGCCCATGCGTCTTTTAAAGTCACGGTGCGATTAAAGATTAACTGCTCGCTGCTGCTGTCCCTGTCCATACAATAATACCCTTTACGCAAAAACTGGTACCGATTTTCAATGTTTGCCGTAGCCAGAGAGGGTTCTACAAATGCGTTCACTACCTGTAGAGAATCAGGATTGATGTAATCCTTAAAATCTCCCTCTTCGCTAGATGGGTTTTCTACTTTAAACAAACGATCGTATAGTCTTACTTCTGCTGTGATAGCATGAGCAGCACTCACCCAATGGATGGTACCTTTTACTTTGATGCCGCTGTTGTCTTCACCGCTTTTGGTTTCGGGCAAATAGGTGCATTGTATTTCGGTAACAGTTCCATTTTCGGCTTTGATGAATTGATCGCAGCGAACAATGTAGGCACTTTTTAAACGAACCATAGCGCCCGGAGCAAGCCGGAACCATTTCTTAGCAGGCTCCTCCATAAAATCTTCTCTTTCTATCCACAGCTCTTTGCTAAAAGGAACGCTCCTATGGCCATAGGCTTCATCAGGTCCGTTTTCGCTGGAAAGATTTTCAGTTTTTCCATCTTCATAGTTCGTTATTACCAACCTTACAGGATCGAGCACTGCCATGGCACGCAGGGCCGTGCTGTTCAAATCTTCTCTTACAAAAAATTCAAGTAGACTTATGTCTACCACGTTGTCTCGCTTAGCGATACCGATGGTATCGCAAAATTTACGAATAGCCTGCGCAGTAAAACCCCTGCGTCGCATGCCGCTGATGGTAGGCATGCGGGGATCGTCCCAGCCGTTTACATGGCCATCATTCACCAACTGCAATAATTTTCGTTTACTCATAACCGTGTAGGAGAGGTTGCGGCGTGCAAATTCATATTGGTGCGACGGGAAAATATTCAACTGTGCGATGAGCCAGTCGTAGAGTTCCCGGTGCGGAATAAACTCCAGCGTACAAATAGAGTGTGTAATGTTTTCAATACTATCGCTTTGCCCATGGGCAAAATCATACATAGGGTAGATGCACCATGTATCGCCGGTTCGATGGTGATGCGCATGTTTGATGCGGTATAAAAGAGGATCCCTCATCAACATGTTCACATGGGCCATGTCAATTTTTGCCCGCAACGTTCTGCTGCCATCTGCAAACTCACCGTTCTTCATTCTGGTAAATAAATCCAGATTTTCTGCTGTCGATCTATTGCGGTAAGAGCTGTCTTTACCTGGTTCTGTAGGCGTACCTTTTAGTGTGGCTATTTCTTCAGACGATGAATCATCTACATAAGCAAGACCCTTATTGATAAGTGTTACAGCAAATTGGTAAAGCTCTTCAAAATAGTCGGAAGCATACAATTCATTTTTCCATTCAAAGCCCAGCCATTTGATATCTTCTTTAATACTGTCAACATATTCCGTTTCTTCGGTAACGGGGTTGGTATCATCAAAACGTAAGTTGGTGTAGCCGGGGTATTTTTTGGTAAGCCCAAAATTGAGACAGATCGCTGTAGCATGACCCATGTGCAGGTACCCGTTTGGCTCCGGCGGAAAACGAGTAACGATGGAAGTATATTTGCCGGCAGCAAGGTCTGCTTCAATGATCTCTTCTATAAAATTTAAACTTTTTTCTTCGCTCATATTCTCTGTATAAAACGCAAACTTACGACTTCGATTATCAATTATTTATTTACCTGCCGATAATAAAAAACCTGTGAAAGAATATTTCACAGGCCTCCTATTTATTAAAAGATTTTATCAGGCTGTACCCATTCTTTTCAGGTAGGCGCCGTGTGAAACAATTGCCTGTCTCATTTTTTGATACTCATTGTATTTTACATTGAACTCCTGGCATGTAGACTTGATAATCTTACTGATAGCAGGGTAATGCACGTGAGATATTTTAGGGAATAAATGATGTTCTATCTGGAAATTTAATCCACCCACTAACCAGGAAATTAATTTGTTACGTGTGGCAAAATTGGCAGTAGTTTCTAACTGGTGGAGAGCCCACTCATTTTCAATGTCGTTAGTTCCCTCAATAGTTACGGGAAAAGAGGTATGCTCTACAGTATGCGCCAATTGAAAAACAATACTTAAAACGAACCCGGCAAACATACTTAGGACTAAAAAACCAACGAGCCAACTTACAAAGCCCACCATGTAGATAGGTAGTACCACCATCATTACCAGGTATCCTATCTTTGCAATCCAAAATGCAAAATGGTCGAAAGCACTCATTTTTTTAATGGGCACATCACCCACTTTCTTCGTGAAATACTTTTTATAGTCCGTCATGAATACCCAGATGATTAACAACATCGTATACAGGAACCAAACATAAATGTGCTGGTAACGGTGAATTTTTAATCGCTTCTGCGTCTCACACATTCTAAGCATTGGTATCTCTATATCATCGTCAACACCATCTATATTAGTATAGGTATGATGAATGATATTATGTTTATTATTCCACATAATTCCGCTGGCGCCAAGAGCGTTTACAGAATAAGCCGCTATTTTGTTCCAAAGTTTACTTTTGCTAAAACTACCATGCCCGCCATCGTGCATCACGTTGAACCCGATAGCTGCAGTGAGACCGCCCATGACAAGCGTTTCCAGCAAGGCAACCCAACCTCCCGGTGTAAAAAATACTACATGCACATACAATGCAATGTAGAGCGTCCAAAAAAGGATCGCTTTAAAATAGAGGCTCCAATTTCCTGTTGCTGACTTTTTATTTTCAACAAAGTAATTGTTTACTCTTTTTTTTAGTTCTTGATGAAAGCTGGAAACCTGTTGGTTTCTAAACTTAGGTGTTACAAATGTGCTCATTATTATTTATTAAGTATTTTCCTTAATCAATGATTCAAAAGAAGATAAACCTATCATTTTATCTGATATAAATCCTTCTGCATATTTTACGCCAATCATCTTTCCCAACATTTTAGACCTGTAAATGATACTTTCTAAAAAGTCTGGAGTAGAAATGTATGTCTGTGGTCCTGCTACATCGGGGTTGTGAAACTGTGTGGCGTATGCTTTGATGGCTTCCAACTTGGTTTCAATCACACTGGAAATATCAATCACAAAATCTGGCTTCAAATACCTGTCCTGAATATAGTGGAAAACGTATTTGGGCCGAAAAGGTTGCTGAACAATGCCATTTTCTGAAGTTTCAATTTTAACAAGGCCAGCAAGAAAGGAAGCTTCTGCCACCAATTTAGCACTTTTGCCATGATCAGGATGCCTGTCATGGGGTGCATTGCAGAGAATAATCTCCGGTCTGTACTTGCGAATGGCAGCAATAACAAGCAACTGGTGCTGAGGGTCGTTCTGTAAAAATCCATCTGCCATGTTTAGGTTTTCCCTCACGTCCACACCCAATATCAATGCTGCATTATTGGCTTCATTTTTCCTTGTTTCTGCAGTTCCCCTTGTTCCCAACTCTCCTTGAGTAAGATCAATGATGCCTGTTTTTTTTCCCTTCTGCTTTTCCACCAATAATACGCCGGCGCAACTCAACTCCACATCATCGGGGTGAACACCAAAGGCAAGCACATCTAAGTTCATAAATCTATACTTTCTATATTTTGGCGAATGTACGTTTTTTTAGGTGGAAGCGTATAGCAAAACATCCCACAATTGCCTGAAAATGTGATAAAGATAACTAACCGGGGGAGCTGAATTTTACGATCGGTTTTTGAATGTCTTCAAAACCATGCATTCTTTGTACTTCCCGCACAAACTTTTCGATGAGTGCATCGTCTTTCCGGGGGTCATACGACTGTTTTAAGTTGCTGCTAAAGAAAAAAGCCACGGTTTGGTACAGCCTTGCATTGAAGCCGCCTTTATATTCCTTGATGATCTCGTAGCAATTGTTCCCAGTTTCCCGGTTGATGAGTTTCATGAGCACTTTACCCTGGTATACCGACAAATCGGTGAGGGGTGTGGTAAACTCCTTTTTTAGTTCTGCCTCCCGGGAATGAATGTATTTTTTACGATCTTCTTTTTTGGAAACAGTAGCCAACTTGTTGTTGATGTCGTTCATTACAACGCCTGCACGGCGGGCATATGGGTAGGTAACATAAACTGCATTACGCAGGCGGTTGTATTTTGCCCGTTCACTCATTTGTGCTTCGGTCAAGGTAGAAAGTAGGAAAATATTTTCAAGCGTTTTGGCTTCCAGCGTATCTCCATTGTAAATGACAGCCTGTGAGGTAATGGTATCGTTTACGCCATAACCATTTTGAGCCCTGCCCACAAATGGTAGCGCAAGGCAACAGCAAAAGAAGGCTGCAAACATGACCGTATTAAATTTTTTCAACAGAATCATTAACGTAAAATTAAGGCAGGCAGTTTAATCTTTAATACGATCGGAGCATTAAAGTAACCTTTGGCGAGCTCTTTATGTTTTTTATAACGATCACTTTTTTCAAATAATTGCTGCATATAAAAAAATCTCCCGCAATTGTCAGGGGAGATTTTTAAAAAGTTTCAATCATTGTCTAGTTATTGGCAAAAAGGAACATGTAAACCAGTGATGCTGTTATTAAAACAAGGGTTATGGCTGTTTGACTTTTAGAGAACTTTCCCCTTTGTACCATACTTACTACCATCCCCAGTGCCATGATGATGAGGCCAAGCCACACCAGGTTCACATAGGGGAACACATAAGTTTTAACAGTTACAAAGTCGATTAGCTTGTCAGATTCTTTGATGCCGAGTTTGATGTTGTGATCGTCGCTCACCCCTGCAAACCGCAGGAAGAGATTTTGTGCATACAAAGTATCGTCCCTGTGCACAATGCCCATTGAATCTACTTCTATCAAAGGAGTGGATGCATATTTCACGCCTTCTTTACTTACCACGGTAAGATCCGCCATCAACGCAACATCTGTAGATGCATAATTGTACCGTCCGTTACTGGGATTTTTTTCCACCTTGTTTAAAATGATATAGCCGTTGCTATAAAAGCTGGTGTCACCCTGGTGGAGTTCTACAATTTTAAACTGTGCCGTGTCTCCAGCAACCTCATCGTTCAGTGCATAAGATATATACGTGTATACATCTTTAGTTAAGTAATTGCGTGTATCAGGGTTGCTGCTCATGTTGTTGTCCTTCATCATGTACACATCCGGACTCAGGTGAAAGCTTTCTCTCACTACGTTATT
>JBKJKD010000247.1:0-3049 GCA_046597635.1 Ferruginibacter sp.
TCTGCGGGAAAAATTATCCCGCAGATCAATACAGTATTATCTTCCCCCAATCTCCTTCAACATTTCGCTCACAGCGGCTTCCAGTTGTGCATCTTTTCCGTTTAAAAAATCTTCATACTTCAAGGGAACTTTTATGTCGGGTTCCAGCTGCAAATTTTCTGTAGGGCGGTTTTCTTTACCCACGGTTGCAATCATCGGTATACCAAAAACAATCGTGGGATCAATTTGTGTTTCCCACCACACGGCTGTACCGGTGCCGGGTACGGGCATGCCTATCAACTTGCCCATGTTGTTTGCTTTGAATGCATACGGAAAAATAAATGCATCGCTGTAATTGCCTTCGCTCATCAACACACAACTCGGGTTTTGCCACCTGTCCATGGGTTCGGTAGGAGTTACTTTATTGCCCTGTGGTTGAAAACTAAGATAAGTACTGCCACTCAAAAAAGTATTGAGATCGTTGTGCAACCAACCACCACCATTAAACCTTGTATCTACGATGAGGGCTTGTTTGTTTTTGTTGCGTCCCATCACTTCATCCACCACTGTTCTGTAACTACCATCGTTCATGCTCTGCACATGCACGTAACCTACTTTTCCACCGCTCAGTTTGTCTACTTGCTCGTACATCAACTTCACCCAACGCTTGTACATTAAGGCAGATTCCTCGCCAAAAGAAATGGGCTTTAAAGCCTCTTCAAAACGGCTGTTATTTTTAGCATCGTACATGCTCAGCAAAATATTTTTATCCGTTTTCCTGTTCAGTAATTTTGCCCAGTCTTCTTTATCGGTGATGGCTTCTCCGTCAATTTTTTCAATGATCAATCCAGCCCTTATTTTACTGGCAGTTTTATCTGCCGGGCCGCCGGTGATAACTTCCGTTATTTTTAAACCGTTGCCAGTAAAAGTTTCATCGTACAACAAACCCAGTGCGGCAGTAACATCCGGGTTTACCGGTTGGGGACTGTAGCGGCCGCCTGTATGCGATGCATTTAATTCTCCCAGCATTTCGCTCAGCAATTCCTGAAAGTCGTAATTGTTGTTGATATGCGGAAGAAACTTTGCGTAGGTTGTTTTAAACATTTGCCAGTCTATGCCGTGAATGGTGGGGTCGTAAAACTTTGCCTTTACTTGACGCCAGGCATGCTCAAAAATATAACTGCGTTCCTGTGCGGCATCCCAAACCATTTCTGCCGCCATATTAATAGGAGTCGACTTACCTGCATCATCAATCTTTAAAAGATTGCCATTGTTCGTTACAAAAATGCTTTTCCCGTCTTTGCTGATGGCAATACCACTCGGTGAGCCGCTAAGCTTTGCCAGTATTTTGGTATCTCTTGTACGGGGTTCCGTTACCCACAAGTCGTAGCCTTTTTCGAAAGAGGCGAGGTAGTATATTTTAGATCCATCGGCATTCATTACATAATCGCTGATGGAAGAACTGTTGATGGTCAGCCGCATTTTTCTATTATCAACGCCGGCAAAATCTGGCTGCCACTTTTTAGATGCAGTATCTTTTTTTGCCGTGGAATCTTTTTTATTGGCTGCTGTGTCTTTATAAAGGTTGTACTCATCTTTGGATAGTTTGTACTCATCGTAAGCACCGGCATCTAAAAATGCGCCGTAGATATCTACTTCCCTGTTGCCCTGAAAGGCAAGCGACCGGCGTCCTTCTCTATTGTTCGTCCAGGTCATCAATTTTCCACCCATGGCCCACTTAGGATTGTCTTCGCCAAAGCCACTGTTGATGGGGTGTACCGCTTTGCCAGAACCATCTGCTTTGAGTATAGCGGCATGCGAAGACCCAAAACCAAAATATTCATCATCAGCCAGGAGGTACTTGCCATCTGGGCTCCAGTTAAAATCAAGGTCACCGTCGGAGTAACTGTAGTTTTGTCCTTTGGGAATTAAAGTTCGTGTTTGCTTGCTCGCTACATTATAAATTTTCAGCACATTCCTGTTTTCCAAAAAAGCTACTTCTTTGCCATCGGGAGAATATTTTGGCAAAAATTCTTCTGCATCTGTTGCAATGAGTGGTTCTTCTTTTAAAACGGTAGCTGCATAAAAATAGGGCTCTTCTTTCCGCACAATAGTAGCGGTATAAATATCCCAGTTATCGTTTCTTTCCGCAGCATAGATGAGCGTCTTACCATTGGGTGACCATTCTACCATGCGCTCCTGTTGCGGTGTGTTGGTTATTCTTTTTGTTTGTGTACCATCTACGCTGGTTACAAATACTTCTCCACGGCTCACAAAAGCAATTTCTTTTCCGTTGGGCGACAGTGCAAAGCTGCGTACGTTGCCATTCACCGCCACATTTTTTTCTGTATTCTGGCGGCCATCGTTGTAAATCTGCACAGCAACTTTTTTGGGCGATCCATCGCCCGTGATCGTATAGATGTCACCATCATTGGTAAAGCACAGCGTATTGTTTTGGCTGATGCTCAAATGGCGCACAGGGTTTGTCTTAAAGGAAGTAAGCTGTCTTTCTGGACCCGTAGCAACCAGCATTTTTTTATAGATATTTTGATTGCCATTTTTTTCGCTCAGGTAATACGCCGCATCATCATTGCTGCTGTAAACGGGTTCCCTGTCTTCACCTTCAAAATCGCTTATTTTTTTATAGGTTGCATTTTTTACATTCATCGTCCACACATCTCTTGTTACCGAGGATGTATGGTGCTTACGCCAGGGGTCTTCATAACCTTTGCGGTCTTCAAAAATGATTTCGGTACCCTTGCTGTTGTAGTGTGCCCTGTCCATGCCGGCCCCCGATAACAATACCGGCCTGCCACCTGCTATGGAAACGCTGTATAAATTCTGAAACAAGCGTGGACTGTAAAAGCGCATATTGTTTGCCTGTACATTTCTTGCACTGCCCAGTATGATTTGTTTGTCATCAGGGGAAAAGTCGAAGGGGAAATCGCCGGCGCTGTTGTAAGTGATGCGCACCGGGGAACCACCTGTTGCAGGCATCACAAACACATCGAAATTGCCATAGCGGTCACTGGCAAAGGCGATGGACTTCCCATCGTGGCTCCACACAGGC
>JBKJKD010000288.1:0-11393 GCA_046597635.1 Ferruginibacter sp.
GTGAGCTGTTGGGAGAACTCAATATCAGCCATTGCGGTGCCAGTTACAATAGCAGTAGCACCAACGCTGATGCAACCGCTTCACTAGGCATTTTTACCGATTACAATTATAAAAATAATGGTGTAAAAATAGATGAAGTTGTATCTGGTGGTCCACTTGATAAAGCAGGTTTTAAAATTACAGCCGGTACTATTATAGAAGCCATAGATGGAGAAGCTATTACTGCAGATAAAGACCTGCCTCAATTCCTTAACCGCAAAGCTGGCAAAAACCTGCTGCTCACCATCAACGAAAATGGAAAGACAAGAGAACTGGTAGTAAAGCCCATTACATTGGGTGAAGAAAGCCAGCTACTCTACAAGCGTTGGGTAAAACGCAATGCCGATGAAGTAGATAAATTGAGCAATGGGCAGTTGGGTTATATTCATATACCTGGTATGAATGATGGAGCTTACCGCACAGCTTTAGAAGAAGCAATGGGTAAATACGCAGGCCGTAAAGCACTAGTGGTAGATACCCGCAACAATGGCGGTGGCGACCTTGTGGCTGACCTTGCCATGTTTTTAAGTGGCAAGCGATTTATGGAATATAGCAACGACCGCGAAGTGGCAAATTACGAACCCACCTTCCGGTGGAATAAACCAAGCATTAGCCTGGCCAATGAAGGGAACTATAGCGATGGACATTGCTATGCATTTGCCTACCAATATTTAAAACTAGGTAAGCTGGTGGGCATGCCCGTACCCGGTACCTGCACTTTTGCTGGCTGGGAGCAATTGCAAGATGGCCAAACCCGCTGGGGCGTACCACCAATGGGCGTGCGTATGATGGATGGCAAATACCTGGAAAACCACCAAACCGAACCTGACATTAAACTGATGAACGAGTACACACAGGTAAACAAGGGTAAAGATCAGCAGCTGGAAGCTGCGGTAACAGCGTTGTTGAAAGAACTGTAGTTAGTTTATAAAGCTGTTGCCAGGTATTGGTTATTATAAGTGCTGTTGGTTAACTGTAGTCGGCAGCCTCAACCGTGGCCTCGGCTTTGACGAGCCACAAATCATAAGGCAACTTGAAAAGGCAACGCTGCAGCTTAAAAGCAAGTAGGAATATTAATAAGTCGAGCGGCATTCTTTAGACATGCCTGCGAAACCATATCGATATTCCAGTAAATTTGAAAATCATTATTAAACCAAGTTGATCACCAAAAATGTTCAGCGTATTTGAGGGCAAGACAAAAACTATTTGCTGAGACAAATGAGATCAATTTTAAAGTTCTTTCTCTTTCTGCTCACTATTATTTTGTTGCTCACTTACTCAGTAGGCATTTTGGAAAAAATTCAAAAGCCAACTTTTAAAAATTTGCAATCATCAGATTACGTTTGGTTAGGGATTGTACTTCTTTGCATGATTTATCTGAATATAAAATGGCTTTACCTGGATCGCAGAAATAAAACTCAACAATCACCTGCTTTGAAAAAACATGCTCTGCTTAGAACAACGGGACAAACAATCAAACAATACGACTGCTTTTTACTTGCTAGAGACCTGAACCCAATTATTACTAAGGGCATGCAGGGAGTTATTTTAGAGATTTGGGACGACAATAGATTTGAAATAGAATTCGTAAAGGGGGATGGCACTAATCACGAGTTTAATGGAGAATACACATTTACAGTTGACAAATCTTTTATTGGTGACATAATCTGGACGACTTCTACATGATTTAGAAACGCCTTTCAATGTGCCGAGCATGCGTATTGCCAAAAGTTGGGCGGCAAGTTGGAGCAATAAGTTTCACATCCCTGCCTCCGTGGTCGGCAGCTCCACCCGTGGCTCGGTTCCAACGAGCCACGAATTATGTGGCAACGACTATACCTTTTATTTTAATCAAACTACCTAGCCCGGCATTTCAAAAGTAGGAGAGCAATCGGTTAGAGCTTTTAGAACATGGCTCGTCAAAACCGAGGCCATGGCAGCGAACCTTAGCATATCAATCCAAAAAAGATCTAATAAAATCTAAAGCCAATCCGTATCGGTAGGATTAACTTTAGTTTCTAAAAACAACTTCATGAGATCTCTTCTATTTACAATCTTGTGCGCACTAACCTTTTTCACAGGATCTGCTCAGCAAACGCAAAAGCCGGTGCTACATGGTAAAAACTGGATGGCCATCACAGGCAAGCCACTCGCTGCCACGGCGGGTAGTATGATTTTTCAACAGGGAGGCAATGCGGTAGATGCTGCCTGCGCCATGCTGGCGGCCACTTGCACCATGTGGGATGTGTTGAGTTGGGGCGGCGAAACCCAAGCACTTATTTACAACCCCATTACAAAAAAGGTGATTGGCATCAATGCACTGGGTGTAGCACCAACCGGCGCCACACCTGAATTTTATAAAAGCAAGGGGTATGAATTTCCGCCTGAATATGGGCCACTGGCCGCCACTACGCCTGGCACCGTAGGCGGACTTTGCCTCATGCTTGCCAATTATGGACGCATGAGTTTGAAACAAGTATTAGCGCCTTGCATGCAATTGGCTGCCGGCTACCCGATAGATGCGCAAACAGCCAACAGCATGGAAAGAGGCAAACAAAGAATAAAAGAATGGCCCTATAGTAAAAAAGTTTTTCTCACACATCCGGGTGAAAAAAGAGAAGCACCGGAGGCTGGCGAAATTTTTATTCAGCTTGATTTGTTGCAAACACTTACAAAAATGGTGGAAGCGGAGCAGCAGGCATTAAAAAAGGGGAAGAGCCGCAAAGAAGCCATCATGGCCGCCTACGACCGCTTTTACAAAGGCGACATTGCCGAGGAATTCGTACGTGGATCTAAGGAACAGGGAGGCCTGATAACCATGCAGGATCTTGCCAATTGGAAACCAATAGAAGAAGAACCGATGCAGGTAAATTATAAAGGTATTGATGTATACAAATTACAACAGTGGACCCAGGGTCCGATGCTGCTGCAAAGCCTGAACATACTGGAGAATTTTGATCTTAAAAATATGGGTTACAACAGCACAAAATATATTCACACTTTGTATCAAACCATGAATATGACTTTTGCTGACCGTGATTTTTATTATGGTGATCCGGCTTTTGCACCCGCCGAACCCATGAAGGGTTTGCTCAGCAAAGCGTATGCAAAGCAGAGGGCAGGGCAGATTTCTATGCAACGAAATATGCCCGACATTGGCCCGGGCGATCCCTATCCATTTGAAGGAAAAACAAATCCCTTTACAAACATGTTGAAACAACGAGGCTATACTTTTGATACCACAACAAATAATCGTCCGGGCTTTATGCCTGCACATGATGTAAGAAATGATGGCAGCGCCCAGGTATCACCCAACGCTGGAGAAAATGACCCGGCTTATATGGAACGTTTGTGGGCAGGTACTACCTCGGTAGAAGCTGCAGATGCAGAAGGGTGGGTGGTTTCCATCACACCATCGGGTGGGTGGTTACCAGCAACCATTGCCGGCAATACGGGAGTGGGTATGAGCCAGCGTGGCCAAAGTTTTGTGTTGGATAGTTCCCTAAATCCTTTCAACGTAATTGAACCAGGCAAACGGCCAAGGGTAACATTAACCCCAACCATGGCTTTGAAAGACGGCAAACCTTTTTTATCATTTGCCGTGCAGGGAGGGGATACACAGGAGCAAAATTTATTACAGTTCTTTTTAAATGTGGTAGAGTTTGGGATGAACGTGCAGGAAGCTTGCGAAGCAGCCAACATCAATACCAACCAACTTTGGTTATCACTGGGTGGAACAAAAATGGAAGATCGCAAGCCCAGGCCCGGCCATCTATTGTTGCACGACAATACATCGGAGTGGGTAAGAAAGGAACTGCGGCAGATGGGCTACACCTTAACTTTTAATGGCAGAACAAGCGGCCCCATCAATGCCATTTGGTTTGACTGGCAGCACAAGAGTTTTTGGGGTGGAAGTTCCAATCATGGTGAAGATTATGGTATCGGTTGGTAGCCGATGTTTTTTGCTTTAGAATGCATGTATATATTTACTAGAAGAAAAATTGGCCCTACAGCGATACTGATTTTTTAAAAAAGTTTTCAATTAAATTTATTGTGACCAAAACCAGTTTTATGAGAAAGGAATTGCTTCCCATTTTATTTGTAATGCTATGTTCGCAGGCTGTTGCACAAAAGACGCCAACCATTCCGGTAAAAGATTTAATACCCAATGGAGTACAGGTTACCGTAACAAAAGGCAGTAACATGGTAGCCGGAAAAAAGATAGACTATACTACCCACACCGGTTATTTGGATTTAAAAAATGATACCGGAAAACTCGTAGCGAAAATATTTTTTACCTATTACAAAAAAGACAGCGATACCCAAAACAAAAGACCGATCTGCTTCACCTTTAATGGTGGACCGGGCTCTTCATCGGTGTGGTTGCACATGGGTGGGCTTGCGCCTAAGCGGGTATTGCTACAGGATGATGGTACGGCTACGGCGCCTCCATATAAAATTGTAGACAACGAATACAGTTGGTTAGATAAAACAGATCTTGTATTTATAGATCCGGTAGCCACCGGCTATAGCAGGGCTGCACCCGGAGAAAATCCAAAACAATTTCATGGCTTTGTGGAAGATGTACAGTCCATCGCTTCTTTTATCAGGCACTTTCTATCCCGTTACGAAAGATGGGGCTCACCAAAATACCTGGCTGGCGAAAGCTATGGCACTACAAGGGCAGCCGGGCTTTCCAAATATTTGCAGGATAGTTACCGAATATATTTCAATGGCATTTTGCTAATTTCTCCAGTCCTCAATTTTGGTACAAACGATTATTACATAGGCAACGATTTACCTCGTGCATTGTACATTCCATCGTACACAGCAGCGGCCTGGTATCATAAAAAATTGGCACCCGCATTACAGGCTGACTTACAAAAAACCCTGAGAGAAAGTGAACAATTTGCGCTGGGTGAATATGCCGCTGCTTTGATAAAGGGAGGCTGGATGAACGATGCAGAAAAAAACAACATCGCAGAAAAAATGAGTTATTACACGGGCTTAAGTAAAGCATATTGTCTGGCTGCCAACCTGCGTGTAGAAGAAAATAGATTTTATAAAGAACTCAGGAGAGCCGATGGATTGACCATTGGTAGATTGGATGCCCGATTTACCGGTCGTGACTTTGATGATGTAGGGGAAGGCGTAAGTTACGATCCATCGTTTTCAAATATTGATGGTCCCTTTACATCTTCTATGAATGCTTATTTTGAAAAAGACTTAAATTTTAAAGACGACAAGGCATACAATATTTTTGGGAGCGTATCGCCATGGAATTACAGCAATGTGCAAAACCAGTTTTTAAATGTGGCGGAAAACTTGCGGGATGCTATGACAAAAAACCCTGCGCTAAAAGTCTACGTCGGCTCCGGATATTACGATTTTGCCACGCCTTATTTTACGGCGCAGTATGATATTGAGCATATGTTTCTTCGCCCCGAAGTAAGAAAAAATATCAAACAATATTTTTACAATGCAGGGCATATGTACTACATCAACAAGCCCGATATGATACAGTTTAAAAAAGACATTGATGCTTTTTTTGACGCTAGTAGTAATTTGAGTAATTGAAATAATGATAATCAATTTTCAGCCTGAGCAAAGCAGCTTTATGAAATATATTTTTTTACTGCCCTTGATATTTTTTTCTCTTGCTGCATATAATCAAGATGTAAGAACTAAAAGCAAGAATCATGAAAATGCATATCGATTTGATGGAGTAATAAGGGGGATGGATAGTGGTTGGATATACATAGGTCATCCAGACACCACTGGTAAAGATTTCTCCTATCTAGACTCATCAAAAATCGTCAAAGGCTCATTCAAATTTGAAGGAAAAATTGATAGTCCAGAGCCGTGCGTTTTTGTTTTTAAACCTGGACCGCGGTCTATACAAATCACCAGCTTTTTTATCTTGGATAAAGGTCGCACCACAGGGTTGCTTTTCAAAGATTCAATGGCAGTATCTATCATTACGGGCACCCCTTCGCAAGATCAGTTCCTACACTTTACATCCTCCTTTAGACCCACATATGCAAAGCAAATCCAACTTCAAATTTTGTTGGGTAAAAATCCTGATGACAGTAATTCACTTAAACTTTTTAAAATCAATGAAGCTAACCAAATTGATTGCATTAATCAATCAATAAAAGCCAACCCGGGATCATTGGTGTCAGCATACATTGCTGCCAAATATTTCCCGTTAAATGCAAATGCAGAAGAGCTCGAGAATACTTGCGATTTGCTCCAAAATAAAACCAACTACTATTCCCGACAAATTCTTGCAACCATAGCAACAAGAAAAAGTACTGCGATCGGCCAGCCAGCCCCAGACTTCAACGTTATTGATAAAGAGAATACGGAAGTAAATAATAAATCATTTAAAGGCGAATACTTTCTTATAGACTTTTGGGCAAGTTGGTGTGTACCTTGTCGAAAGGAAAATCCTTTCTTACTAAAATCCTATGATTTGTTTCACAGCAAAGGATTCAATATCCTCAGCATATCTCTAGACGACCGTGAAAATTTTTGGCAGAAAGCGGTAAAAGAAGATAAACTGCCCTGGAGGCAAGTATGTGATTTTAAAGTTTTAAAAAGTCCTGCAGTAATCTCATTTGGAGTGAAAGTAATTCCAACAAACTTTCTTATTGATAAAAATGGAAAAATTATTGCAAAAGATCTTAAAGGTGACCAGTTGATAAATACACTGAGCAAACTCTTGTAAACTGTAATGCATAATGCTCATAAATAAATTACCGACGAATTGTAGCTGTCTTCCCGAAACAAGGTAAGGGATATGTTTGAAGGTGTTACTCTTACCTAACCGGCATAAAGAGTAAGCTTTCCCCGGCAGATCCCTCGCTATCGCTCGGAAAGACAACAGTCATTGATCATTTTAGCTGGACTGAACTTTTGAAAATAGTTAGTCCCTCATTACTTGCAACTTTTGAAAGACTCCAAAATGCAGCAATTTATAAATGCACAATAATGAACGATTGCTGCCGCATAGCTGTCATCCCGAAACGCAGTGAGGGATCTGTTGGGAGGCGCTGAATACAATTTCTGACGTAAAATCTTAGCCTTACTCAGCAGATCCCTCGCTGTCGCTCAGGAAGACAACAGTAATTGAATATTGCAATTTGCAGTAGGGATGCGGTAGTGTTCTCATAAATCTTAGTGAGACTATAAACTATTTGTCAGGCACAGTGTTGACATCTAAAGTCATGGATCAGAACGAATGAGCAACCCCGCAAATGGTTATATTTACCAAACATCTTTTGGCATAAAACCAACTACCATGACTACACTCGCAATCATCGCCCAAATTACCGTTGCCCTATCCATAGGGTATGTATGGATATTTAGATTCGATAACATCGTAAAGGAATTTAAGGAATATGGCCTGAGCGATATCACCAGAAATCTTGTGGGTGCTTCCAAAATAGCGCTTTCCGCTTTATTGGTAGCAGGTATTTTTTATCCGGGTTTGGTTTTAGGTTCCGCCTTGCTCATTGCATTTTTAATGGTTGCTGCCCAATATTTTCATTTTAAAGTGGGTAACCCATGGCAGAAGCGGATGCCCTCGTTATTTCTTTTACTGCTATGTCTTTTCATTGCTGCCGTGGCTTATAAACTTTTCTAAAATGGATGTACTCACTGTGCTTATTTTATTATCAAGCATATCTTTTTGGGTTTATGGAATTTCCTATTTTACCTCCCCACATATGAAAGATGAATTCAAGCGTTTTGGGCTCCAAAAACTGGGAGCGCTCACGGTGGCGCTGGAACTATTGGGAGCAGCGGGTTTGATGATTGGTTTAAAAGTGCCACTGATCTTATTGATTGCTGCAGGTGGCCTCGGCTTGCTGATGCTCCTGGGCGTGGCTGTTAGAATAAAAATGAAAGACAGTATTTGGATCTCTTTGCCGGCCTTGTTTTTTATGTTGCTGAATTTTTATATCTTTTTTAGGGCTTTGCCTGCAAATTCTTAAACGGTCATTTATTGGTATCACATAATTGTGTAAGGCTCATGTATCGGGCTTTCAGTCATAAGTAACTTTACTTTGATCCCGGGTATGAGGTTGCAAAAGATTCACGGATTTAAATTATGCTTCCACAGCAATGCATTCAAACTAAAGCCAGTATTGAATCTAAGCGCTAGCGATCCATTGATTTAGCGTTTAAAACGGGATAACTATTATACCTTATAACTATTATTATGTTAAGTAGGCGAATCAGAGAAGCATTCCTATTCATTAATGCGTGAGCTGGCTCTGAACCAATCTACACAAACAACTCCCCCAACTTTTTCGTGGTTACCATTGTCTCAGCCGGCTGTTTGTAAAAATGTATCATGGCTTTGGCCACCTGTTCGCCGCTGATGCTGCGGTATTTTTTTAGGAAAGGTAAAATTTTGCCCATCGCATTGATGATGCTGGCTCCCATCTTTTCGCCCATGCGCTCCTCATTTCTGTCGCCTTCAAGTACGCTAGGCTGAACGATAGTAATTTTGTCGAAGTCAAGTTTTTTGACGGCATCTTCCAACTGGCCTTTTATTTTGGTATAAAATAACATAGAACCTGCGTCGGCTGATGCGGAAGAAATTAATACATAGGCCGGAATTCTATTTTCGCTGGCTGCCTGTGCAAATTGATATTGATACGTGAAATCAACTTTAAACTGTTTGTCTTTACTGCCAGCCTGCCTCAGCGTGGTACCCAGGCAGGAAAATAATACATCTCCCGTTACATCGCTTTTTACATCCTCCAGCTCATCAAAATTAATGATATGCTCCTGCAATTTAGGATGCTTGATTCCCGTAGGTTTTCTTACAAAAATTTTAACCGTAGCAAATGTTTGATCGGCCAGTAATTGCAGTAATAATTTTTTACCCACCAGCCCGGTGGCTCCTATAATAACTGCTGTCTTGTTCATGGTTTAAAAATTTTAGGGAAAGATAAATGTTTTAAAATGGATTGAAAGAATAGCGGTAAGTGCACTGCTTTACTGCTCCGGCACATAGCGTGTGTAAAACAATAGGTCTACATTTCTATTTCCTTTACATTGCTTAAATTAGCGCAACAGCACAATTAAAAACTTATGAGAAATTTTAAAAAATTGTTGTTCGCCCCACTGCTACTCTCTGGCTTTATAAGTCTTGGTCAAAGAGATCCGGCGGCTCCTCCCGCAACAAAAAACCCGATTGTGGAGGCCATTGTAAAAGAGGCAACAGAAAACTCGCAGTTAGAAAAATTGGCGCACGAACTCATGGATGGTATAGGTCCACGACTGGTGGGCACACCAGAAATGCAACAGGCCGGCGAATGGGCATTGGCCAAATACAAAGACTGGGGCATCCCCGCACGCAATGAAAAATGGGGAGAATGGCGTGGGTGGCAAAGAGGCATTTCTCATATAGATATGACTTATCCAAGAGTAAAATCATTGGAAGGTATGCAGCTTGCCTGGAGCCCCGGCACCAATGGCAAAACCGTGGAGGCCGAAGTGATCGTACTGCCCTTTTTTGAAGATTCTGTATCTTTTGCAAAGTGGTTGCCTGCTGCCAAAGGTAAAATCGTACTCACATCTATGAACCAACCTACTGGAAGGCCAGATTATAACTGGGAAGAATTTGGCACCAAAGAATCTTTTGAAAAAATGAAAAAAGAAAGGGATGAGCTCACTAGTAGCTGGACCAAACGCATCAGCAACACGGGTTACAGCAGCCGCACGCTTCCCGTGGCTTTAGAAAAAGCCGGTGCTCTTGGGGTAGTAACCAGCAATTGGTCCCGGGGTTTTGGCGTAAACAAAATATTCAGCGCTTATACTAAAACCATTCCTTCTATAGATATTTCTTTGGAAGATTACGGGCTGCTTTTTAGATTGGCCTCTTCTGGCATTAAGCCACGTATGGGTTTGAAAATAGATGGTAAAAACTTGCCTGCTGCCCCGGCGTTTAATATTGTTGGAGAAATAAAAGGAACGGAAAAACCGGAAGAGTATGTAATGCTCTCAGCGCATTTTGATTCCTGGGACGGTGGTACGGGTGCTACAGACAATGGCACCGGAACCATTGTAATGATGGAAGCCATGCGCATTCTTAAAAAAATATATCCGAATCCCAAGCGGACCATTATGGTGGGCCATTGGGGAAGCGAAGAGCAGGGCCTTAACGGCTCACGTGCTTTTGTAGAAGATCACCCCGAAGTGGTTAGCAATTTACAGGCGCTGTTTAACCAGGATAATGGAACCGGGCGTGTGGTAAATATTGCCGGCCAAGGTTTTTTAAATGCTTACGATTATATAGGCCGCTGGCTTACTGGCGTGCCTGCCGATGTGCGCAAAAATATAGAAACAAGTTTTCCGGGCGCTCCGGGTGCCGGCGGCTCTGACTTTGCATCTTTTGTAGCTGGGGGTGCGCCTGCATTTTCGTTGAGTTCTAACAGTTGGCTGTATGGTTCTTACACCTGGCACACCAACCGGGATACCTACGATAAGATTGTGTTTGATGATGTGCGCAACAACGCCATACTTGCAGCCGTAATGGTTTACATGGCCTGCGAAGACCCCGCCAAAACCAGCCGTGAAAAAATTAAGCTTCCTGTGAATAGCAGAACAGGAGAACCTGGCGCATGGCCGGAGCAGAGAAAGCCCACCCGCAAAGGCGGCATGGATTGAACATCGGGCAATTGAAAAAAAAGCAAAATTCTATCAACAAAAAACACAATGAAAAAAGTAAATCATCTATTTATTTTATCCAATGGCCGGGTAGCCGCCATCGATAAAAAACAGGGGAACATCATTTGGGAAATAAAACTCAAAGATTATGTGGGAAGCAGCATGTCTATGGCCATTGGACAATTAATGGTAGAAGACAATAAAATTTTTGTGGGTGCTTCCGGCGTGCTACTTTGCCTGGATGCTAAAGACGGTTCTTTACTGTGGAAAAACGAGCTAAAAGGCTGGGGCTACAATTTTATTAGCTTGGCCGGCGTGAGTAATGAAGCCGCTGCCGCCAGTATGGCTGCAACTGCTGCGGCAGCTTCTGCCGCAACCATGTAACTCCTAACGGTAGATCTATACCGTAAATTAAAAAGCTGCATCCATAACGGACGCAGCTTTTTAACTGTAATCATTACTTCAATTATTTACTCTATAGTTTTGTACTCTTTAAACAGTTTTACAGGACTGGCTTCCACTAATTTCTGGTACATTTTCCAGGAGCCATCAAAAAAACTGTTACCCTTCTTTATGAGTCCTGCAACCTGCAATTCTGCCTCTGCAATCAAACGATCTTCCTGGGCACCTGGCAAGCTGTTTTTACCAACAACATTACCTCTTGCTTCTTG
>JBKJKD010000315.1:0-24774 GCA_046597635.1 Ferruginibacter sp.
CAACCTTGCTTTACCCACTCGTTCTTCTGCCCAAGACATATCGCTTGTAGCGTGCGTAGGCTGAATGGAAGGAACAATATTATAATCTTCAAAATAATGAAAGTCTTGTTCGTTTACAATTTGCGCATGCTCTATTCTCCAACGCTTATCATTTTTTCCTTTGAGTACCGCTGCGTAAATATTTAATAACTGCCTGTTTCCGCTATCTCCAATGGCATGGGTGCACATTTGTAAATTACTTGCTGCTAGTTTCATTGCCTTATCCATAAAGTAAGCACTGTCGCTCAGCAAAAATCCTTTCCAACCCTTTCTGTCGCTGTAATCCTGCAACATGCATGCACCCCGGCTTCCCAAAGCTCCATCCGCATACAACTTAAATCCACCCACGGTCAATTGGCCGGTGCTGTACCTTCCCTTTTTTACCCAACGATCGTAGTAACTGCTATCATCCCGTAACAAGGCAAAAATTTTCATTTTGAGATTGCCAGTTTTATGGGCAGCCTCTATTAATGCAATGGTCTTTTCACTCACGCCACAGTCGTGCACTCCGGTGAGACCTTCTGCAAAACACTCAGCCTGCATTTCTAAAAAATATCTTTGACTAAGACTATCGCTAATCACAGGAATTTTTTCTTCTACCAATTTCATAGCGTTGTCAATTAATATACCGCTTGGTGCTCCATCTTTCAGATCTATGCTACCACCAGCAATGCGTGTTTGCGCCGTAATACCTGCCAGCTTTAGTGCGGTACTGTTGGCAATAGCAGCATGACCGTCTACCCGTTTCAAATAAACCGGTCTATCAGGAAAAAGACTATCAAGAATTTTAGTATTAGGATACTCTTTTACCTCCCAGTCGTTCTGATCCCATCCCCGGCCGTAAATCCATTCCATGGGCGCTGTTTTACTGTACTCCTGCATTTTACCTACAACAGCTTCCCAGGATTCTGTACCTACAAGGTCCGCTTTCCACCGGTCGGTAGCATAGCCGGTAAAATGGCAATGGGCATCAATAAAGCCGGGAAAGATGGCCTTGCCACCGGCATCCAGCATTTGTGCTCCCTCATACTTTTTCAGCATTTCGTCGTTGCTACCCACTTCAAGCACTTTTCCATCACTAATGGCCATCGCTTCTGCCGTGCTAAACTTTTCATCAATGATGTAAATGGTTGCATGGTGCACCAGCAGTGGCACCTTTTCTCTAAACTTACAGGAAGCCAGCATACTGAAAACTATAAACACTAACAGCCAGTGGTAGCTGCTATTAAATTTTCTTGCACCATTTACACATCGCATAAAAAATATTTTTTTCAAATGTATACTAAAATACCTGTCGGGGCGCAGGCGGTTTTACTTGGTATTATTGGCCAAAGAAATAGTTAGTTCTGGCACAAAATTTTATTTACCCACTAAAAATAGTTTTATGAAAGAAGCCATCATTGCACCCGCCACACCAGCGCAACAAAGCGGAAAATTTGTAGATGCATCTTATGTTGTAGAGGAGACAGGTTTGGACGAAGCCCTTGTAACTTACAACCGTGCCTGCGCCAGGATGCTCAACCCGCCCGTATGGGAACAACTAACGCCTGGCAAAAATGTTTCTTTCAAACTGGCTACTTCCACACAAGATGATGTGCCACGCCTGGCCCGGGCTGGTGATTATTTTAAGATAGATCTTCCCGGACCGGGATCTCTTTCCGGGCAAGGGTATGATTGGGTAAAAGTGGAAACAATTGAGGAAAATACTGCGCCAGATGCGGACGACAGTTTAGCCATGAGGCTCCGTGCCTGCAGCAACCCTCACAGCGCCGCAGATGGCATTGCACATTTTTTTAATGAAGATGCTACATCCACATTTATAGCCAGAAGAAAGGGTAACCAGGTAAGCTTCTCCTATCATGGGCGCAATGAAGTTTCCAACAGCAGCGAAGTGCCCGTGGTAGACAAAGTGAGAAATACGGTAGTGGCGATCGGAGCCAAAGCCGGCCTCTCAGCGTTATTTTGGACCGGGCTGGTAAAAGCAATGTTACAAAAGGAAATAGGCGGTTGAATAAATTCAACTCGCTTGCTATGACACTCTCTTTCTTTTACTGGAAGGCACCCATTCATGCTTTGTACATTGCGGGCAAGTTTGAATTTGAATTGGTACTAACTCTTGTGTATAGCCGCAAAAAGTACAGGAATAGTAGCCAGGTGAAGGAATGATTTTTAATGTTTCTTCCAGCGAACTTGGCATGATGGGTAAGCCATATTGCACCTCATCGTCGGGGTAAAAAAATACGCTGATATTTCCCGAGCTTTCTTCAATAGCTTCCTTTACCTGCCCCAACTGCGACACTCCCTGCATGCGCAGTTCTGCAAAAAACTCATCTTCTCCCAAAGCTTCTTTTTCGAAATTGTCAATAGAGAACTTTCCATCTTTTATAAGGCATACCGGGCGACCTTCCACAAGGTCTTCAAATTTTTTATTTTGCCCTATCATAAATGTGATGAGGCTATACATACTAATTACCATGGCAAATACAAGGATTGCAGGCAATATCCCTACATCTTTGTAAAACATAGGATCGCCAGCGGCAGAACCCAAGCCGATGATAACTACCAGCTCAAAAACAGAGAGCTGCTTCACCCCTCTTTTACCCAATATGCGCAGGCTCACCAGAATGATCACAAACATGATAAAACTGCGCAGGAGCGTTTCTGGTAAAAAATTCCACTCCTCTGAGCCCAACAATAGTTGCTTCCAGGAAAAACCACTCGTTTGTAAAAAATACATAACAGATAATTAAATTTTAAGATACTGTGGTTGTAAAGCCGGGCTTTAAATTGTTACCAGCAAAGCATTTACTACTGATGCCTATTCAAATCCTGTTCCGCATTGAAGGAAAGCCTTCGGGCGCTGCAGTATTTTTTTCTATTTTTGTTTCAAGTAATTTTTATGTACGATCTGCAACAGACAAAACATTTTCAGGAATCTTCTCTCCACTGGCTTAGCAAGCCAACTATTGATAGTTTGACCCAACTGGAAGACCTTCGAAATATTCTTAGATTTCACGAATACCGTTATTATGTGGCGACCGATCCACTGCTGCCAGACAGTGACTATGACAGCTTATTCAAACTACTGGAGCGTACTGAAAACAATCACCCGGAGTGGGTAACCTTAGACTCGCCCACCCAAAGAGTGGGCAGCGGGTTAATCAAAGATTTTCCAAAAACAGCACACCTGGTGCCGATGCTTTCTTTGGAGAATTCTTACAATGCAGAAGACCTGCTGGCCTGGGACAAAAAAGCCAGGGAGCTGAGTGGGCTGCAAGAAGTGGAGTATTGTGCCGAACCAAAGTTTGACGGCGCCAGTATTTCTCTAATTTTTGAAGACGACAGCCTGCTGAGGGGCGTCACAAGGGGTGACGGCGAAACCGGAGACGACATTACTCAAAATGTAAAACAAATAAAATCGGTGCCGCTAAGGGCAACTTTTAGCAGTTATGGCATTCAACAAATAGAAATACGGGGAGAAGTATTGTTGAACAAACACAACTTTAAAAAATACAATGATGGCTTGATAGAAGAAGGCTTACCTCCGTTGGCCAATCCACGCAATGCAGCCGCAGGAAGCTTGCGTATTAAAGACAGCAAGGAAGTGGCCAAAAGAAACCTGGAAGCATTTTTATACCATGTGAGTTACAGTAACACTGCAGCACCCGCTGCTTTAAATGATAACAAAGGAAGAGCTAATCCGGAACCCGATACCCACAGCGGTATGCTAAAGATGCTATGGGAGCTGGGTTTTAGAAGCCCAATGAAAGAAATGACGGTGGTAAAGGGAATTGCCGGAGTGCTGCAGTACATAGAGGCCTTCGAACTCAAAAGAGATGAACTGCCTTATGAAATTGACGGCATTGTAATAAAAGTAAACAACCTTGCCCTACAGGATAAGTTAGGAATGACCTCCCACCATCCAAGGTGGGCGATTGCTTATAAATTTAAGGCAAGGCAGGCTAGCAGCAAATTGCTTTCGGTAGAGTTCCAGGTAGGGCGCACGGGGGCCGTAACGCCTGTAGCAAAAATAGCCCCTGCTCCTGTGGGCGGCGTAACGGTTACGAGCATCTCTGTGCACAACGAAGAGTACATCAAAGAAAAAGACCTAAGGATTGGTGATGCCATTGTGATAGAAAGAAGTGGAGATGTAATACCACAGATCGTAAAATCACTGGCAGAACTTAGAACGGGTGAGGAAAGTTTTATTTCCTTCCCTACTCATTGCCCGGTTTGCAACGATAAATTATTTAAGCCTGAAGGCGAAGCAGTGTGGCGCTGCATCAACATCAACTGCAAAGCACAGGTGGTAGAACGCATCATACATTTTGTGAGCAAAGATGCCATGGACATTCGCAGTTTTGGCGAGGCTAATGTGCGCAAATTCTACGACCTCGGTATTTTAAAAGATGTCCCCGGCATATACACTTTAAGCTTTGATGAACTGCGAAAGCTTGAAGGCCTCGGGCAGAAGTCTCTGGATAATTTGACAACTGCCATTGAGGCTAGTAAGAGCCAACCGTTGCACCGGCTCATCTATGGCCTCGGCATACGTTATGTTGGCGAAACCACCGCAAAAACCCTGGCACAATCCATTGAACATATCCTGGACCTTGCAGCATACAGCGAAGAACAACTACAACAATTACCAGACGTGGGTATAAAAGTAGCCGGAAGTATTTACAGTTTTTTTAAAAACACCGATAACCTTCAAATGCTGCAGCGGCTGCAGGAGTTGGGTATACAAATGGAATCTCAGAAAAAGCCACTTACCCAAGGAAACTTGCAAGGGCAAACCTTTTTATTTACAGGCACCCTGGTACAAATGAAAAGATCAGATGCGGAGGCTATGGTGGAAGATAACGGAGGAAAGATTTTGGGTGGCGTAAGTAGCAAGCTGAATTACTTGGTGGTGGGCGAAGACGCTGGCAGCAAATTGGAGAAAGCAAAAAAAATTCAAACAATTAAAATCCTTACAGAAGATGCATTTTTAAAAATGATTAACACTTAGAATAATTAATTATTATATTTATATTCGTCATTCATCCATACCATTACTCCTCCTGAAAGACTTTTCACCAGTTTTCAACTTATTAAACAAGGTAGTCATGATTAAAAAGTATGCGGGAGAGGTATGGAAGCAAATTCAGTTTGCCGGGTATAAAAATCTTAGAAAAAAATACGCTGTATCTAACAAGGGCCGTGCAGCCAGCTTTTCTGAAAATATTTTGGCAGATGGCAAAGTTCTCAATGGCTCTGTCACCTCTGGTTATTGCACTTTAAATTTGCATGTAGAGGAAGGCAATGGGACTATTTACATACATAGAGAAATCGCCCGCCTATTTTGCAACAGAAAATCTCCCAAATACAAATTCGTCATTCATCAAAACCACGATAAGAAAGACAACGATTACAAAAACCTGAAATGGGCCACCGCTGAGGAGGTAAGTGCGCACCAGCAGAGCAGCCCCGACAAAATTGCTTATAAGGAGCGACAGGCCAATCGTAGTAAAGGTTTAAAGCTAAATGCTACGCAGGTAAAGTCTATTAAAAGCGCTATAAACAATCCGAAAAGAAAACTGACCTACAAACAAATGGCAGAAAAATATGACGTAAGCGAGATGACGCTCTATCGCATCAAAAGCGGTGAAAACTGGGCAAGAATATAATTTGCATTCCTACAAAATTTATAAAAACAGCCTTCTTAAATGTGAGAAGGCTTTTTTAATTTTGTCACTAACTTACTGACATGATCCAAAAAAGTACGCTTCAGTTTTTAAAAGAAATACAGATAAATAACAACAAGGCCTGGTTTGACAGCCATAAAGATATTTACGGCGAGGCCCGTCAGGCATTTATCGACTCTGTTACTGAAATAATCAATGCGTTGAAAACTTTTGAACCCGATCTAGGCCAACTCACCGCCAAAGAATGCATTTTTAGGATAAACAGAGATGTACGTTTTAGCAAAGACAAACGCCCCTACAAAAATAATATGTCTGCCTATTTTAACCGGGCCGGGAAAAAAGGAGACGGCGCTGGTTATTATATGCACATTGAGCCCGGCAATAGTTTTGCCGCTGCCGGCGTGTGGATGCCGGAAGCTCCCAACCTTTCTAAAATTCGCCAGGAAATAGACTACAACTTTGATGAGTGGAAAAAAATAGTGGGCAGTACAGCTTTTAAAAACAAATTTGTGAATGGTGTTGATACAACTGATACGCTGGTACGCCCACCTAAAGGCTATGAGGAGACAAACCCTGCGATTGATGTTTTAAAATTAAAAAGCTTTGTAATCAGGAGGTCTTTTTCAGACAAGGAGATACAGGAAAAAAAATTTACTGGCGAGCTTGCTAAAACATTCAAAGTAGCTAAGCCCATGCTCGATTTTATAAACCGAAGCCTGTATTAAAATTCAGTTTTAAGTCCATTACTTCAAACACTTCAATTGCTACAGCATACTCTTATTCAGCATTAAAAAAAATGGCCAGTGATAAAAATCACCGGCCTTGCTTACCTCTGAAACCACAAGAAAAGAGTTGGTATATATAAAAAATTAAAAGTAATAAGTTGGTAAAGGAAGGATTGGAGGCACAATAAAGTGGCCGTGGATGCTTTCTATAAGATATTATTGGAGGAGTCTATCGAATACGGTAGGCCGTAAAAATAATACTTTTCTTTAATTTCTGAGTTTTTTTTTCCCCTTTTTATAAACTATTCTTCATTTCCCTTTCGGCATGGCTCAACAGCTGGCTCCTTTTTCGCTCATACCACCACTGTGGTGCAGTCTTTTTCATAAACGTATCTATACCCCTCATTCCAAACAATTTCCACACACCGTTGATTTTTCCGGCAAGGTTGCCTTGCATTGCCCTTAAACTCATAGCAAAACCTGCCTCAATATATTCCATATGATGCCAATAACCGGCAGGCATGAACAAGGTATCTCCATGCTCTAAAATAACTTCATAACCCTTGGCCAGGTTGGTTGCGGGAAAATTCTCGTAATCGAAAGAGTCCTTATAATTCGCAAAGTTAGCAAGGCTTAATACTTCCCATGGCTTACGATAGAGCTTATACTGCTCCTCGTGGGGAAACAACAATACTCGCTTTTTGCCAATAAATTGGGTGTGCAGTATATGACTCATATCAATATCAAAATGCATATGGGTAATACTCCCTTGGCCACCTACAAAAAGCATGGGATATTTTTTCACAAACCCATTCATGAGCTCATCGGGCCAGCTAAAATCATTGATTACCTGAGGTGCATGCTGAAATATATTGAACAAAAATATCCGCAGGTCGAGCGGTCCGGCTTTCACCTTTTTAAGGTAATCGCCAAATTTCATGTATGCATCCGCAGTATTAATGGGAGTATAAGAGTCGCTTTTTATATTGTTGTAAACACCTACTTCCTTATCTCCGACGGTGTTTATAAAGTAATCCCAGTTCCATTTGTTGTACGCAGGCCAAGGTTTAGCCAGACCTGTAATAATTACGGGTTTCATCTTATCGTAATAGTTCTCTTTGAAATGGCGGGGGCTGATACTTTCTACTTTATCTACAACTTGCAACTGCATACTTAAACATTTATAGGCGGTCAAAAATACTAATTAATACTATTAATGAACTTTTAAAAAACTAATAATCGTTAGTTTTGCCTCTAGCTATGGCAAAAATAAAATCAGGCGGCACGATCTCTAAAAAAGACAGCATTTTAAAAAAGGCTGCCACATTGTTTAGAACCAAGGGCTTTAAAGCAAGCTCCATGAGAGAACTGGCTTTGGCAATGGGGGTGGAAGCACCGAGCTTGTACAACCATATTGGTAGTAAAAGCGAATTGCTGCAAAGCATTTGTGCTAAAGTTGCCCAGGATTTTCAAAATCATCTGCAAGAAGTAGAAA
The DNA here is from genome assembly GCA_046597635.1 of Ferruginibacter sp. Taxonomy (GTDB): domain Bacteria; phylum Bacteroidota; class Bacteroidia; order Chitinophagales; family Chitinophagaceae; genus Ferruginibacter. The sequence goes on from JBKJKD010000315.1 coordinate 7,947, forward strand.
CTTCAGGCGAACCGGCTATTGAAAAGTTAGAGAAGCTCATTCGTTTTCATATTCAAATGATGCTCCAATCTTTTGACGAAGTGTGTGTTTCTAATCATGAATGGAAGTACCTGGAAGAACCTCATCTCGGCAACTTCCTGCAGCAACGCAAAAATTATGAGCAACGCATGATCTTACTCGTAAAACATGGAATAGATGAAAAGGTTTTGAAAAACATACATCCGCAGGTAGCGGTGCTCACCATCCTCTCCGCAGTAAGAGGACTGGAGTTTTGGCAACGTTATAAAAAAGAATTAGATGCAACCGTATTAGAAAACAATATGGTAAACCACTTATTAACCGGAATAATAAAATAAAAATGGCCGTTCACTTTCATCCGCTCACAGTAAAAAAAATTCTAAGAGAAACCCCGGATTGTGTATCCGTTAGTTTTGATATACCCGCTGCCCTGCGTCCGGATTTTGTATTTAAGGAAGGGCAGAACATCACCATTAAAGCAACCATTAATGGTGAGGAAGTACGCCGTTCCTATTCCTTGTGCACCGCACCTTACGAGGCCGAGATTAAAGTTGCCATCAAAAAGGTAGAAGCCGGGCTTTTTTCACAATATGCAAACGAGACTTTAAAAGCCGGAGACGTATTGGATGTGTTGCCCCCAGTAGGAAAATTTAATGCTAAAATAAGCGCAGGTGCCACTGGCAGGTATCTTGCAATTGCGGCAGGAAGTGGTATAACCCCTGTTATCTCCATAATCAAACACACCCTTCAAACACAGCCTGGCAGTGAGTTTACATTGATATATGGCAATAAAAGTCGCAACTCCATTATTTTCTTTGAAGAATTGGAAGGCCTGAAAAACAAATACATGGAGCGCTTTAATTTGATCAACATCTTAAGCCGGGAAAAAACAGATGCGTCTGTTAATTATGGTCGGATTGATAAAGAAAAATTAGCAGCTATGCAGTATTTGCTTTCTTTTAAATCCTTTGAAAGCATTTACCTCTGCGGACCAGAACGAATGATATTTTCAGCCAGTGAATTTTTAGAAAGTCTGGGTATTGCAAAACAAAAAATTCACTTTGAATTGTTTACTACCCCAGGGCAGAAGAATACTAGAAAAGCCATTGTACAAGATGTAGCCAATACCGATAGCGGCCCACACAGCAGCATCACCGTAAAATTGGATGGGCGTAGCTTTGATTTTGACCTCAACCAAAACGGGCAAAACATTTTGGATGCTGCACTGCAACAGGGTGCAGATTTACCTTATGCCTGCAAAGGAGGCGTATGCTGCACCTGCCGGGCAAAACTCATGAGCGGCGAAGTAATTATGGATGTAAACTATGCACTGGAACCCGAGGAAGTGGCGCAAGGCTTCATTTTAACCTGCCAAAGCCACCCCAGAAGCAAAGAAGTTGTAATTGATTTTGACATAAAATAACACTGTTAATTTCTAAAAGCACAACTTTTAAAACTAACAAACGTTAGTAAATTTTATTACTTTTACTTCATAAATAAATACCATGCAAATACACGATTTAGAAGCGGCATTCCAGGGTAAGATTGATAAGGAAATTAAGATAGAACCCCGGGATTGGATGCCCGATGCATATCGTAAGACCAATGTGAGGCAGATAAGTCAGCATGCACACAGCGAAATTATAGGCATGTTGCCAGAAGGTAACTGGATAAGCCGTGCCCCTACTCTAAAACGCAAAGCCATTCTTATTGCAAAAGTGCAGGACGAAGCTGGTCATGGTCTCTACCTCTACTCCGCAGCAGAAACTCTGGGTACCAGCAGGGATCAAATGCTGGAGGACCTCAATAGCGGAAAAGCGAAATACTCTTCGATATTCAATTATCCTACACTCACGTGGGCAGATATGGGTGCCGTCGGTTGGCTGGTAGATGGCGCAGCAATTTTAAACCAGGTAATGTTATGCCGCACCAGTTATGGCCCCTACGCAAGGGCATTGGTGAGAATTTGTAAAGAAGAAAGTTTTCACCAACGCCAGGGTTTTGAGAGCCTGTTGATTTTATCGCAGGGAACGGAGGAACAAAAGGCCATGTGCCAGGATGCCATCAACCGATGGTGGTGGCCCAGCCTGATGATGTTTGGGCCTAAAGACAGCGAGAGCACCAACAGCGATCAAAGCATGAAGTGGAAAATAAAACGCAAAACAAATGACGAATTGCGCCAGAATTTTATAGACATGATTGCAGAGCAGGTGAAGCTGCTGGGAATGACCTTGCCAGATCCTGAGCTGAAATGGAATGAAGAAAGAAAACATTACGACTTTGGAGAAATAAACTGGGAAGAGTTTTGGAATGTTGTAAAAGGCAACGGGCCCTGCAACAAGCAAAGGCTGGAAGCCCGCAACAAGGCGCATCAAGAGGGCAAATGGGTAAGAGAAGCTGCCATGGCTTATGCGGCAAAGAAGAAGAAGGCGAAAAGTGTGGCTGCGTAAAAATTATTAATTATTCATTAGTGATTATTGGATGAGCAGGTATAAAGAATTTTTTACGATCTGCATAAAGAAGGCAGCCTTCGCAAGCCGGCCACAGGTTTCAGCTTCATTTTTAAAATTATTTTATGCAATTGAGCCTGATCGAAAATAAAATATACCAGATAAGGAATCAAAAAGTAATGCTGGATTTCGATCTGGCTTTGATGTATGAAATTGAGACAAAAGTTTTCAAGCAATCTGTAAAAAGAAATATCAACCGCTTCCCTTCAGATTTTATGTTTATCCTTTCTCAGGAAGAGTTTCAGAGTTTGAGGTCACAAATTGTGACCTCAAACCGGGGTGGTACAAGGTATTTTCCCTATGCTTTTACGGAACAAGGGGTAGCCATGCTATCGAGTGTGTTGAACAGCGAAAAGGCAATTGAAGTGAATATTGCAATAATCCGCACTTTTGTTTTGATTAGACAATATGCTTTAGACTTCGGAGAACTCAGCAAAAAAATTAAGCAACTGGAAAAAAAATACAACGCCAATTTCAAAGAAGTATTTGCAGCGTTGGACTTCCTGGTTTCAAAAAAAATAAATGAAGAAAATATTAAAGACAGAAAAAGAATTGGATTTAAACCCGATTAACCCATAAAGTAGCTACCATGAATATCAGCATTAGAAAATTTTATTATGGCGACATTCCCGAAGAAAGCGGTGGAAGCAACGATAATGCAAGCCTCAAAAACTCCCCTTCAGGGGTTGGGGAGGTCGCCTGGCCGCTTTGGGAAGTTTTCATTCGCAGCAAACAGGGCCTTGATCATAAACATGCCGGCAGCCTCCACGCTGCTGATGCCGCCATGGCCATAGAAAATGCAAGAGACGTATATACCAGGAGGCAGGAAGGCGTGAGCTTGTGGGTGGTAGAAAGCAAATACATTCACGCCAGCAACCCCGATGATGCCGACAGCTTTTACACACCGGCCGAGGATAAAGTTTATCGCCACCCGGGGTTTTACGATTTGCCCGATGAGGTGAAGCATATGTAACAGAAGTGGATTGGTTAACTAGTGGATTGGTTGACTAGTGGATTGGTTGACTAGTAGATTGGTTGACTAGTAGATTGGTTAACTGGTATCCAGAAGTTTACATGATCAAAAATTCTATCTGTATCTCTGATAAAATATTTAAAATGGCCATTTCAACATCACAAAAATCATCGGTAACAGAACTGATTGACTATACGCTGCATCTTGCAGACACTACCCTCATACTTGCGCAGCGCAATGCCGAGTGGTGTGCACATGGCCCCATCCTCGAACAAGACATTGCCATCACCAATATTTCTCTGGACCTGATTGGACAGGCCAGAAATTTTTACCAATACGCTGCTGTGCTTATGAATAAGGAGGGCTTAACACTTCAGGGCAAATTGGTAGACGAAGATCGTCTTGCCTACGAGCGAAAAGAACGGGAGTTTAAAAACCTGTTGTTGGTAGAATTGCCCAATGGCGACTGGGCGCAAACTATTTTAAGACAGTTTCTCTACAGTCAATACCAATATTTGTTGTTCGAAAAATTACAACATTCTACCGATGAGCAACTGGCAGCCATAGCAGCCAAATCTATTAAAGAGACGAAATATCACCTGCGCTGGAGCAGTGAATGGGTGTTGAGATTAGGCGATGGCACCAGTGAAAGCCATGAGAGGATGATAAAAGCCCTCACAGAACTCTGGCCTTTTACCGGCGAAATGTTTGCGAATGCTCCCTATGAAGTGGCGGCCACTGCAGCAGGAATCGGAGTAGACAGCAGGCTGCTGCAACAGGAATGGCTGAGCCAAATTACTCAAACCCTTGGGGAAGCCACGCTTGCTGTGCCGCAAAATGTTTTTATGCAAACCGGCGGCAAGCAAGGTATTCATACAGAACACATGGGTTATATTTTAGCCGACCTGCAATACCTGCAACGCACTTACCCCAACAGCCAATGGTAACTCTTACCACCATACAAGAACAAAAAATATGGCAGATCCTGGAAACCGTCTGCGACCCTGAAGTGCCGGTACTTTCTATACTTGACCTGGGCATTGTAAGAAAAGTAAACATTCAGGATAATGAAGTGGAGATCGTTATAACCCCCACTTACAGCGGCTGCCCTGCCATGGATATGATTGCAGTAAACATTAAAATGGCACTGCTGGAACATGGCTATTCCAACATAAAAATAACGAGTGTGCTGGCCCCGGCCTGGAGCAGCGATTGGATGACCTCGGCGGGAAAAGAAAAATTAAAATTATACGGCATTGCCGCTCCAGATAAAAAATTTGAAATTCCTGCAGACGGTGTAGAATGCCCACAATGCAACTCTACCCACACGAAACTCATCAGCGAATTTGGCAGCACCGCCTGCAAAGCTTTATACCAGTGCCAGGATTGCAGTGAGCCCTTTGATTATTTCAAGTGTCACTAATATGGCTAACTTAGCCTTCTAAGATTTGATATGGATATTTCTGTCTATTTTGAGGAAGCGGCACAAGTGTTATGTGCTTTTATAATTGGCGCCATCATTGGCCTCGAAAGAGAATTTAGAAGCAAGCCTGCGGGTTTTCGTACCATGATCCTCATCTGCGTTGGTTCCTGCCTTTACACCATTCTCTCTAAAGATGCTGCGTTTGGCAGCACAGACCGCATAGCCAGTAATATTGTAACCGGGATAGGTTTTATAGGAGCTGGCGTTATTTTTAAAGAAGGCATTACGGTAAATGGCCTTACCACTGCCGCTCTTATCTGGATCACCGCTGCGCTCGGCATGGCCATCGGCTATCACAACTACCCTTTGACTATTTTAGTTTCTGCTATGGTAGTTATTGTGTTGTTCGTGCTGGAACCTGTTCAGCGATTCATTCACCGATTTCATAAAGTAAAAGACTATCGTATCAGAACAATAGAGTTAGGGCAGAATTTTAAGCCTGAGTTAGAATCTTTTTTTGCCGCACACGGAATTGACTTTCGCTGCATGAAGGCTATTAAAGACAACAAAGATGCTATTTACCTCTACCGCATCAGCGCACCAGACAGGAACTACGACCTGGTAGATGAATTTTTAATTCAGCACAAAGACGTCAGAAGCTTTGAGATATAAATTTTTTACCCCATTTTAAACAGCGTACATGAGTTCTATTTTATTTGAAGTTAAAAACCAGGTAGCCGTCATCCAACTAAACCGCCCGGAAAAATTCAATTCCTTTAACCGGGAAATGGCGTTGCTGCTGCAAAAAATATTAGATGATTGCGCCGCCGATAAAAACGTTCGGGCCATTTACCTAACAGGCAACGGAAAAGCTTTTTGTGCCGGCCAGGACCTGGGAGAATTGCTAGGCGAAAACCCACCGGGTTTTGAAGTAATCCTGTCTGAACATTACAACCCGATTGTGAGCCGGATTAGGCAAATTGAAAAACCGGTAATTGCCGCTGTTAATGGTGTAGCTGCCGGCGCCGGTGCCAATATTGCCCTGGCCTGCGACATCGTAGTAGCCACAGCTTCGACATCTTTTATACAAGCATTTAGTAAAATTGGTTTGATACCAGATAGCGGTGGCACTTTCACTTTACCCCGTCTCATTGGTTTTGCCAAAGCCAGCGCATTGATGATGCTTGGCGACAAAGTACTTGCGGCCGAAGCAGAAAAAATGGGTATGATTTACAAGGTATTTGCAGATGAAGATTTTGCAGCCGCAAGCTTCGAACTGGCGCTCACCGTTTCCCGCATGCCCACCAAAGGATTGGCACTAACCAAAGCTGCTTTAAATGCATCTTTAACCAACAGCCTTGCACAACAATTACAAAAAGAAGATGAACTGCAATACATGGCTGCACATACAGCCGATTATGCAGAAGGGGTAAAAGCCTTTATGGAAAAACGTTTGCCTTCATTCAAGGGTGAATAAAATATACACACACAAAACTTAAAAGTATGGATACAAGCAAACATGTAGATGCTGCTGCTGTAGTAGAACATATGATGCAGCATGACCTGTTTAGCCAATGGCTGGGCATCAAAGTGCTGGAAGTAAACGATGGATACAGCAAAATAGAAATGACCGTTCGCCCCGAAATGATCAATGGTTTCGGCATTGTGCATGGTGGCATTGCCTTCTCGCTGGGTGATAGTTGTTTTGCCTTTGCCTGCAACAACCGCAATGTGGTATCCGTAGCGTTGGATACGGCTATCAATTTCGTAAAGCCGGTTCATGTGGGAGATGTGCTAACCGCTGAAGCAAAAGAAATTCACAATGGAAAATCTACTGGTCTCTATCACATCAGCATCTACAATCAAAAAGGACATGTGGTGGCAATGTTCAAAGGCACCTGTTACCGCACAGGCAAATCACATATTTAAAAGACTTGCATTTAAGGGGGATAGGTATTACTTTCAGATGGTATAAATCATCCACTTAAAACAATCGATCATGAGAACAATTTCCTATTGGGCTTCCCGGCATATAGTTCTTGCCTGGGTTTTAATAGTACTGATCAAAGTTTCCCTGATTGCACTGGCTACCTACACCGCCGTTCTGCTCACCCGCCTGCACATCGTTTTACCATTTGACTGGATCGCATTGAGCTGTTTGATATTGGTATCTGGTGCCATTTTATTTTACCCTGCACGCAATAACAAAAATCGTTCTTACCTGCAGCAAAAAACCTGCGATTTTATTTTACCATTTTGTTCCTTTATCATTGTTACTGCGGCCATCAACAACATTGGTAGTTCGCAGTACTTGCCCGGAGCCTACGCAAGCAGCATTGTAAAAACTCCCACTGCGGCAGAGATTATGACCTCCGGCAAAACACGGGCACAATTAACCAACAAAGAAAAACGCATTCTGCGGCATGAATTTACCCGGCAACTTAAAAATTACGCCCTCGCCAAAATCAGCAACGATCAGGAAAAAGCAGACAATTCCTGGAAGATAGCCCTTGCCATTGTTGTGTTCCTCGGGCTTACTTTGCTACTAGCTGGCCTGGTTTGCGATCTTTCCTGCGGAGGTTCCGAAGTGGCAGCATCACTTTTGGGCATACTTGGAATGGCTGCCCTCATTTGGGGACTCGTAGCCATCATCAAACGCATACAGAGAGGTGCCCCTGAAAAAAAAGATGGGTAACTTCGTTGCTCATTATTTCTACATGATTTATCAATTCAAAGACTTTATTCCTGTAGTTCACAGCAGTGCCTATGTGCACCCACAGGCAGCCGTTACCGGCAATGTGATAATTGGCAAAGATTGTTACATCGGGCCTGGCGCTGCCATCCGTGGAGATTGGGGGCAAATCATCATTGAAGATGGTTGCAATGTGCAGGAAAATTGTACCATTCATATGTTCCCGGGCGTTACAGTTTTATTAAAAGAAGGTGCACATATTGGTCATGGCGCCATCATTCATGGAGCGAGCATAGGCAAAAACGCACTGGTAGGCATGAACGCCGTTATCATGGATAATGTGCAACTGGGCGATGAATGCGTGGTAGGTGCACTTACATTTATAAAAGCAGGTGAGATCATACCCAATAGAAGTGTAGTGGTGGGCAATCCCGCAAAAATTATCAAACAAGTGAGCGATGAAATGCTACAATGGAAAACGGAAGGCACCGCTCTGTACCAACAACTGCCTGCCGAAATGGAAGCACACTGCAAAGCCGTAGAACCCCTGCGGGAAATACCGCCCGGCAGAATAAGTCAGGTGGCAGGATACAAAACCTGGAAGCAAACTGGAAAAGGTGAAGGGTAAGGTAAAGGGTCAAAGGTCAAAGGTGAAATCTTTGACAGTTATGCTCGAGTGAAAGGTGAAAGGTGAAAGGTGAAATCTTTGAAAGTTATGCTCGTGTGAAAGGTGAAAGGTCAAAAGTGAAAGGTGAAATCTTTAAAGTGTAAAATTCAACAGTCTTTACTATTACTTTACCCAAACAACTATATTAGAACGATCCTTGACCTTTGTCAAACTCGATTCTGCCTAAGGGCTTTTACTTTTTGACAATATTCAACCGCAGTTTAGGCGGGCGGGCCTTCACTTTTCACCTTTCACCTTTTACTTCCGCCCTTTTGACTTTTTAATTTTTAATTTTTAATTTTTAATTTTTGCCTCCCTCATCTCTTATCTTCCCAAACCACCATCTCATTACTCCTTGTGTCGTAAAAATCGGGTAATGTTCCATCCCCTTTTCCGGTAATGCCGCCATCGGGATGGCCCAGTAGTTTACAATTTCCATCATACAAATCGCTGTACATATCGCAACATGGAGGAGTTATATAGTAAACGGTTTGCCCTTTGTAAGTATAACTGTACACTTTACGGGGTGGATTTTCTTTAGGTGCCTGCTGGTATTTGGCAATCAGATCACTTATGCAAACAGGTAGCGTACCGGTGGTCGCTTTTGGTGTGGTACAACTGCTGGAGGCTACCACACATAACAAGAGGAGAACGAACTTCATCTGCACAAATTAATCTTTGCGCTTCTAATGGAAAATTTTTTCTGACCTTTACCGCCAATGGAAAGATCAAATTTTGTAGACCAGATTAAGATATTCTGCCGCAGCGGGCACGGTGGCGCAGGCAGTAAACACTTTATGCGCAACAAGCTTACCGCAATGGGTGGGCCCGACGGCGGCGATGGAGGAAGAGGCGCTCATATCATATTAAAAGGCAATACTCAGCTCTGGACCTTGCTGCATCTGAGGTATTATAAAAATGTGTTGGCAGAAGATGGGGGCAACGGTGCCGGCAACAATTCCAGCGGAAAAACAGGGAAGGACATTATTATTGAAGTGCCGCTGGGTACTCTTGCAAAAAATGATGAAACCGGCGAAATAGAAGCAGAAATTTTACACGACGGCCAAGAGATTATATTGATGAAGGGCGGTCGTGGTGGCTTGGGCAACAGCAATTTTAAAACATCTACCAATCAGGCTCCGGAGTATGCCCAGCCTGGCGAAGATGGTGTAGAAGGCTTTAAAGTATTGGAACTAAAAGTGCTCGCCGATGTGGGCCTCGTTGGCTTTCCCAATGCAGGCAAGTCTACTTTGCTGAGTCGCATTACTGCCGCCAAACCAAAAATTGCAGACTACGCTTTTACTACGCTCACCCCACAGTTGGGCATTGTAGACTACCGGGATGGTAAAAGTTTTTGCATTGCAGATCTTCCGGGTATTATCGAAGGTGCCTCTGAAGGAAAGGGTTTGGGTCATCGCTTCCTTCGTCACATTGAGCGAAATTCTATCTTACTGTTTTTGATACCTGCAGACAGTCCCGACCATAAAAAAGAATTTGAAGTATTGCGAAACGAACTGGAGCAATACAATCCAGATATGTTACAAAAGGATTTTGTAATCGCCATCAGCAAATCAGATATGTTGGATGACGAATTGAAAGAGGCGATCGAAAAAGAATTGCCCAAAAACATTCCTCATATTTTTATTTCATCTATCACCGGCCAGGGGCTGCTACCGCTGAAAGATTTATTGTGGGAAACGCTCAACAGGCCAGCTTAAGAACAGGAGCAATCCTTATTTTTAAGCATGGTTCCTGGCATCAGGTTGATTGTTCAATACATTCGCAGGTATTATACCAATCACTTTAGCATCGGCTACTTATTAGCTGTGGCGCTGCTGTTGGGCGCATTGCTCTGCCTAAATTACGCTGGTGCTGGACTGGTGAATATACTGGTTAGCCAAGGTTTGCCTGGCTGGCTGAGTCGTTACCTGCTCTATGCCATTCCCTTTTTTGCTGCTTATCTGTTGCAACCTCTTTTTTTCAAAAACCTGGGTTACTCCTACAAAAAATGGCTTTGGCTGTTGCTCTTTCTGGCTCCCGCATTTTTTACCTTCAGGGTGCAGCTTAACCTTGCGCTTTTGATGGAGGAGGATAGCGCCGGATCGTCTAATCATTTATTTAATTTTTATAACGCCAGCCTTTTCTTTAAATCTTTGGCCCTCATACTACCTGCTGCCATATGCTGGTATTGGATGAATGCTGGAAAAAAAGACAGCTACGGCCTAAAAAAAACTCCTCAGCTTTCAGCGTATTTTCTACTAATTTTTTTGATGCTTCCATTCGTATATGTCGCAAGTTTAAATTCATCGTTTTTAGAACAGTATCCACGGGCTTTCAAAGCCATTGGCAACCCAGCTACGGCGAGCCCGGGCAGTTGGCTCGGTTTTGAACTGCTCTATGCTTTCGACTTTTTAAGCATAGAGTTTTTCTTTCGGGCCTTTCTCATTCTTGCCTTCCTTCGCCTCTCCGGCCCCCATGCCATTATACCGGCTGCGTGTTTCTATTGCTGCATCCACCTGGACAAACCTTTGGCAGAAGCTATCAGCAGTTTTTTTGGTGGCTGGCTGCTGGGCATCATTTGCTACTACAGTAAAAGTATTTGGGGTGCTGTACTTGTTCATCTTGGCTTAGCCTGGATGATGGAGTTATTCGCCTGGCTTCAACAGCATTAATTTGCTATAACCTTGCTAAAATGGCTAATTTTACAGACTCAATTGCTTAAAAAAATTCATATGCATCAAACTGTTATAGCTGGAATAGGACACTACTTGCCCCAAAACATCGTAACCAATAACGATCTTCTGCAATACATGGAAACTTCCGATGAATGGATACAGGAACGCACCGGTATAAAAGAGAGACGTTATGCACACCGCACCGAAGAAACCACTACTACCATGGGCGTAGAAGCTGCCCGCATTGCTATAGAGCGGGCCGGCATTACCAAGGATGATGTAGACTTCATCATTTTCGCTACGCTTAGTCCCGATTATTATTTTCCTGGCTGTGGTGTGTTGCTGCAACGAGCCATGCAAATGAAAGAAATAGGTGCCTTAGATATCCGCAACCAATGTAGTGGATTCGTTTATGCCTTATCGGTAGCCGACCAGTTTATAAAGACGGGCATGTATAAAAATATACTGCTCGTAGCCAGCGAAAAACATTCCTTCGGGTTAGACTTTAGCACCCGTGGCCGTAACATCTCTGTAATTTTTGGAGATGGGGCTGCTGCCGTTGTATTGCAACCTGCCAAGGAAGAAGGACAGGGCATACTGAGTACACATTTGCACAGCGATGGAGAAAGTGCAGAAAAGTTGGCGATGTTTAACCCTGGCACACATGCCAACCATTGGACGCCTGAACCTGTGGCAACCTTTGTAGATGCACCCATTGGCGAAATGTTCCTGAGCCATGCTATGATAGACGGAGAACAAAACTTTCCTTATATGGATGGTCCGGGTGTATTTAAAAAAGCCGTGGTTAAATTTCCAGAAGTAATTGAAGAGGCCTTAGCCCAAAATAATTTTAAACCTTCCGATATAGACCTACTGATTCCTCACCAGGCCAATCTACGCATTTCACAATTTGTGCAGCAAAAATTACAGCTAAGAGATGATCAGGTTTTTAACAACATAGAAAAATACGGCAATACCACAGCCGCTTCTATTCCCATTGCACTTTCAGAAGCCTGGGAAGCAGGAAAAATAAAAAAGGGCGATCTTGTGTGTTTAGCAGCGTTTGGAAGTGGCTTTACATGGGCAAGCGCTTTGATGCGCTGGTAAAGGGTTGAGAATGGGTAGTTGAAAATGGAAAGTAAAAAGTAAAAATTAAAAAGTCAAAACGAGTCTGGCATTCATTCCCTATTCCACGTTCGTCATTCGTAAGTCGCAATTCATTTATCATTCACATCCCCCATGTCTCGTAAACTCATCTACTTCATTAATCCAATTTCGGGCACCGGGGAGAAAGATGCGCTTGTACAAGCCATCAAAAAGCGTACGACAGAAAAAAACATTCCTTTTGAAATTTTAGATACCAATGCTGCTGGCGACTACTGTTATCTTTTACCAAAAATTGCCGCAGAAAATATTACCGATATCATTGTATGTGGTGGCGATGGCACCGTAAACAAAATTGCAGATGCTCTCCAAAAAGTGAAAGTAAATATCGGCATCATTCCGATGGGTTCTGGCAATGGCCTTGCATTGGCAGCGGGCATCCCCGCAAATACCGAAAAAGCACTGGACATTATTTTTGAGGGTAAAGCAGCTTACACCGATGGCTTTTACATCAACAAACAATTTAGTTGCATGCTCTGTGGTCTTGGCTTTGATGCGCAGGTAGCTCATGATTTTGCCAAACAAAAAAAGAGAGGTCTTACAACCTACGCAAAGCAAACCCTAAAAAATTTCCTGTCGGCCAAGCCTTATCCATTTATCATCAGATTGCAGGACCTTGAAATAAAAAGAGATGCCTTTTTTATTAGCATTGCCAATAGCAACCAGTTTGGCAATAATGTAACCATTGCTCCTAAAGCAAGCATTTCCGATGGATTGCTGGATGTGGTGATCGTTAGTAAGATGAGTAAAATCAAATTGCTCTTTGCCCTCGGAAAACAAATAACCCTGGGCGAGATTACCAATACCCGAAAAAAATTCCGATCAAAAGATATTTTTTATTTTCAAACCAAAAAACTGGAGATAGAAAATTTGCAAGATGCTCCCCTACACATAGATGGCGACCCGGCAAGCACCGCTGCCCATTTTGAAATTGAAATTGTAGAAAAGGCTTTCAAGCTTTTGCAGCCAGAGTAAAAGCTGGCTTAATCCCTTTCAATTTATTTCAACAAACTGCGCATCGTTTTTACAGCTTCTGCATTCACATCGCTGTAAAACGACAACATGATATCCCTTTTTTCCCGGGCAGATAGATGAAAGTTGAGTGCCGCTCCCTTGTCAATTTTTTCGGGCTTGTAGAGTATGGTAACTTTTCTCAAAAGACTATCCTGGCTATTACTAAAATAGCTGTATTGGTCGGCCTGAAAATAACTTTGCAAGGCAAACCAGTTGTGCTGCAGCATCGTAGCCGGAGTTACAATCATATCGGTCAGAGAAGCGGTTTCTGGTTTCAGCATCCACTCATCATTCACACGATCTCTTAATTGTAGCAACACTACTCCGCCGGTATTCTCCTTAATCCATTCTTTAAAATTATCAATAAATCTGAGGCTTGTTTCCGCCCCGAGGTTATCTCGCAGGCCGGCATCCATCACATCTATTACGGGCTTACTAGGCAGCCATACGTTTGGCAATACATAAGGGAAAGTGGCATTCATACGCATGGCCGTAAGTATCCGCAGGTTCATGGGGTCCTGTGCTTTAAACATGGCTCCAAAGTCTACAGCGTCGGCGCTTATAGAAGTATCTGCCTGAAAAAAAAGTGGCTTCATCATAAAGCTCAGCGGCTGCGTTCCAATAACGAGCTTGCGGCCGTCACTCTTTATTACAGAGTTAAAAATAATCATCGGCACCCGGGCCGCTGCTTCATCTTCTGCAATGTCTTTTAACTGCACGTTCAATAACCCGCTGGTATTATCGCTTAACTTTTTTTCAAATGCATATCCCCTGTCTTTGATATACCGATTACTTCCAACAGAAAATTTTTGCACTGGTGCAAAAATATCCCGGGCTATCATAGAGGTAAAGACAGGGTTCAGGAGATCTCCGGAAATATTATCGTTTAAGTTTTTATTGTAGAGCTTCAGGGTACTGTCTTTTAAACTGTATCGGTACAACTCACGGTAATAGGTAGCCGCCAGCATGCCACCGCTTGCACCACTGATAAGGAAGGTATGCTGCATGAGTTTTCCTTGCGTACTGCTATCCAGTTGTTGCAAAGTATTCATCACAAAAGCCGCACTGCGCAGGCCACCGCCACTCACATTGATGAATATCATCAGGGGCTTTTCCTGTTGCTGTTTGGCTTTCCACTTTTCCAATACTTTAATCATTGCTGCCTTGTCTGCCGCTACCTGCCCGGTATCGCACAAAGCCTGCAAGCTTTGCTTATCATAGAGCGGGCGGTCTTTGCTGTTGGCATAATTAAGCCCATAAGCCTTGTTGTGTGGGTCTATCAGTTCCAGCTGGTACAAGAGGTTTATCACAAAAATTAACAGGATGGCTACGGGTAAACTCCAGCTCTGCAGGAAGTAGGTAAGGGACCCAATAAAGCTAATCATCACTGCAAAAAAGATAAGGATACTTGCGGCAGCGGGCATTTCAAAAATGCGAATTTCCAGGAAAAAACCAAGCAGTACCAAAAAGATAAATGCCAACAGCATGCAGGCTATGGCCGCAATATGATGGCGCTTAAAAATCGCCTCTATAAAGTCTTGCCGGTAATGTCCCACACTGCGGGCTGTATGCAATTTCAAAGATCCCGAGAGGTAATATTTTACTTTCAGGCCAAAGTCATCCATAGGTTCCGAGCGCCGCTTAAAGGTCTTGGTAAAAGAACCCGGGTCGGAGATAATGGCGGTCATACTGCGGTCAATCGTTTTTCCGGCACCAAAAAAATACGCAAACGAAACTGCCAGTAAAAAAATGATGCCCAGCAACATTCCACCAATCATGCCGCTGATTTCCTGGAAGTTCATCAGTTCCTTATAATCGTCAAAACGGTAAAGCCGGATAAAATAAAACACCAGGAATGCCAGTGGAAGAAGACTGTTGTTGATGCAGTATTTTAGAAAAGGGTTGGTAGTGGTGGCTAAAAATTTGCAGCGCTTACTGTGCAAGATAAATGTAGTAATATTCCAACTCATGATGAAAATACCCCAGGCCACACCAGTGATAAAAGCACCAAGCATATTTACAGACCCGAGGTACTCAGGTGCAAAAAACAACGCATCGGCCCCAAAGTTTTTAAGAAAGGTACTGTTGATGGTACTAGCCAAAATATACCAGAACAGCAGCAGCACCTGGTATTTTCTAAAATGAAGCAGGAAAAGCTGTATCGGAAAAAAAGAGTAAATATTTTTAAGCTGTGCTTTCATGTATGGCTGTAAACTAAAAATAGAACAAAATATTGCTCAAAGTAAGTTTAGTGTTCAGCTGCCGTGGGGATGCATACAATAGCTATCCGGATTTTCTTGTTTGCAGCACCAGCGCCGTCGTTTGAGTGAGCGCTACAGCCGCCAATAATAAATGTAAGGGTTGTGCCCAGGCTGGTACATTCGCATAGTATAAAACAATCCCAACGGTCATATTTGAAACGAGCATCAGCCCAAGTATCTTGAACTGTGTTGAAAGCGAGCTGTTTTTATTTTTCCATACAAGTACCAAACCACCCACCAAAATGACCCACGAAAAACTGCGGTGAATCAGGAAACTTAGAGGGTGATCTTTCAACCATAGCTCTCTTTGCGCATAATCGAGCGCTTTAGAAATATCATCTACATAAATTCTTACCATGGTGCCAAGTATGCTTTGCATAAAAAGCAGTACTAAGAAAATGATGATGAGTTGCCTGGAAAACTTTTGCAGCGATACAGAACCCAGGCGGTCATTCAAACTCAGCAGCAGGGCTAACTGAATTTGCAACAACAAAATGGCAAACAGGAGGTGCACAGAAATGCTGAGATGTGCAAGGTTTAGTTTAACCACAATGGCTCCAAACAAACCTGTAAGAATTACCAGTACTAAAAAAGCAATACCAAGTCTAAAGGAAGTTCTGTTGCTTTTTCTTTTGGCAAACAACAACAGCAACTGTATAACACCAAACAATCCCAGGAGTACTCCCAGGAGCCTGTTGATGTATTCTATCCAGGTATGAAACGCATTAAAACTATGATCTATATCCTGCTTGCCAAGATATTTTTCAAAATCTGCAGGAAGTTCAGAAGCCTGAGTGGGCGGAATCCACTTACCAAAACATTTGGGCCAATCCGGACAACCCATCCCGCTTTGTGTTGTTCTTACCACTCCGCCCGCAATAATAACCAGGAAACATAAAACAAAAGTAGCCAGCACCCAATTCTTGATCAATCTCATGTAGAATAAATTAGTACAAAGTTACGGCCACAAGAGGGTTTTAGCAGATATTTGCTTAAAATGTTGCAGCCCTTTTTTGATAAATATAAAACAGAAGCAGGTTTGGATGAAGCCGGCAGGGGTTGTTATGCAGGGCCGGTTTTTGCAGCAGCCGTTATTCTCCCCAAAGACTTTCATCACCCCCTGCTGAATGACAGCAAACAGCTCAACGAAAAAACCCGTGACCTCTTAAGGCCTGTAATCGAAAAAGAAAGTATTGCCTTTGCGGTAGCTTCCGTTTGCAACAACGATATAGATCGCATCAACATTTTGCAGGCATCCTTCAAAGCAATGCACCTTGCCATAACGCAGCTAAGCCTGTTGCCAGATCTGCTTTTAATTGATGGCAACCGGTTTAAACCCTATGAACAGTTGGCGCATCATTGTATTGTAAAAGGAGATAGCATCTATACTGCTATTGCGGCGGCCAGTGTGTTGGCCAAAACTTACAGAGA
>JBKJKD010000342.1:0-13224 GCA_046597635.1 Ferruginibacter sp.
CTTTTACAGCAATCCCCAACATCGTTGTGTCACTCACTTGTACGGCATACCATTAATGAGCATGCCAGCCATTTTTACATCACCAACACATGGCCAATTCTGACGGCTTTTTTCTGCCCTTGTTCGGGGCTAAAAAGTTCAACAGAGAACTACAGTACAAGAGTGCGACGCCAATGAAGCTCCACAGCGAACCTGCTGCCGGGTCCCAAAAAAACATTTATTTACTTCCTGGGTATGACCGGGATAAATTTTAAGATATGGGTTGTGGAAGTTGTGGGACCGCCAAAGACGGCGCTCCCGGTGGTTGTCAGAGTCACGGACATTGTTCCAGTGGCGGTTGCAACAGAATGAATGTACACGATTGGCTGGCCAACCTTCCTTTCAGCGATCCTGAGAGCAGTTGCCGCATTGTAGAAGTTAGTTTTAACAACGGAAGCCGTAAAGACTACTTCAGAAATACCTCCCTTCAATATTACGAAAAAGGCGAAATGATCACCCTAGAAGGTGTGAACGGCTTTGACGTGGGCATGGTAAACCTTACCGGCGAGCTGGTGAGGCTGCAGTTAAAAAAGCATAAAATAGATGAGAAGAGCCCGGATATTAAAAAGATCCTTCGCCGTGCCACTGATATGGATCTTGCTAAAATGAAGGAGAACAAAGCAAGAGAGGCTCAGGTACTCATTCGCAGCCGTGCCATGGCCCGCCAGCTAAAGCTAGATCTTAAAATGGCCGAGGTAGAAGTGCAGGCCGATGGTCGCAAAGCCACTTTCTTTTACATTGCCGATGACCGGGTAGATTTTAGAGAGCTCATAAAATTATATGCCGGCGAGTTTAAGGTGAAAGTAGAAATGCGGCAGATAGGTGCCCGGCAGGAAGCTGGTAAGGTAGGTGGTATTGGTAGTTGCGGCCGGGAACTGTGTTGCAGCACCTGGCTTACAGATTTTAAAAGTGTGAATACCAACGCTGCCCGCTACCAAAATTTGAGCATCAACCAAACTAAACTGAGTGGCCAATGTGGGCGCTTAAAATGTTGCTTGAACTATGAGCTGGACACTTACATGGATGCCTTACAGTTTTTCCCTACCGATGCAGACATGCTGGAAACAGCCAAAGGCCGGGCATTCCTGGTGAAAAAAGATATTTTCCGCAACCTGATGTGGTACACCATGGCCGATAGCAACAAGCAATACCCACTGGCTATTGACACCGTAAAAAAAATAAAACTTCAAAACAGGGAAGGCATTAAGCCTGAAGTGTTGGAAACAGCCGAAGTAATTACCGGCAAACCAAAAGAAGTAGAACCAGAATACGCAGACATAGTAGGCCAGATAAGCTTAAAAAGTCTGGAGAAGACTACCCGCAAACGCAGGGATAAAGAACGTGGCCAGGAACAAGGCAACCGTGGGCAGCAAAGAGGGCAGCAACAACAAAGAGGTGGGCAGCCGCAGGGCCGCCAGGGTAACGAGCCGAGAGAACCTAGGGCACCGGGAGAACAGCGTGGACCCAACCAGCAAAATCGTGGGCAGCAACAAAATCGTGGACCAAGACCTAACCGACCCGATGGCCCACCGCAGCAAGGGAGCCAGGATCGTGGCCCACAACAGCAAGGGCCGCAAGGTAACCGGCCGCAGCAAAACCGTGGACCAAGACCAAACCGCCCCGATGGACCGCAGCAACAACGACCACCGCAACAAGGTGGCAGCCAACCCGGCGGCGGACAAGGCAGGCCGCAGCGTGGACCTCAACAAAACCGTGGGCCAAGGCCAAACAGGCCGGAGGGACCGCCGAAGGAAGAAGGATAAATTATAATACTATAACTGAAGAGCTGATCGTGAAATACGAGCAGCTCTTTTTGCTTGAGATAGAAGTAACAGGAGCGAAGTGAATAGTAAATTACATACGTTGAGTTCAAACATATCTGGGAAAAGAATTTTAAACCAGGATAATGATACCCTGCCAAATAATTTTGACTGACAATGATCTACAGGGAAAATACAGACAGCTTTTACTTTATTTGATCAGTATCTCCTTCGCAGCTTTTAGATACTTGCGCAATGGCTGGAGAACAACAAACGGGGCAAACACGAAGAGGTCTCAAACAAATACCGACCAAAATAGATTGCTGCTGCAATAAATCGAAATTCATAATTTTCTCAATTCCTTCTTGGCACTCCGATCCCAGTCAAAGCCTACTTAAAATACTGGCAAGTGCTATCAATTTGATTAAATTAAAGACATTACCCAGCTAATCAAGAACCTGTGGTTTCGATAACGAAAAATGAACTGCACACTACTAATCTTTCAGAGTATAATCCCTCGTTAAAATACGGTGAACAAATTATACCGGCTTAGGGTATTATTTGTTTGATAATTTATCACTTGATTGTGGTAGATGAAAACTGACAGCATTGCATGTAACTCTAATCCCCTCCATTCCTTACCGGCATCCATAAGCTCTTTGGCAGCAGGTTTAAAGAAAATAACAGCGACGCAAAACCTGGCAAATAATTTCCCTTACGATACCAAACATTTAAAAACGTTACTTTTAAAGAAGAAAAATGATTTAATCCTCACCGTAAATTCCGCAGAAGACACCGTATATTTCCCTTGTTTACAATTTAATAACAAAAGCCCGCCATTGTAGTAATCAACGGTTTTTAAAAATTATTTTATAAACAACTAAATTACATTCAATGAAAACATTACAAAAAGGCCTAGCGCTATTATCTGCTATTGCTTCTATTATGATCTTTAATAGTTGCCAAAAAGAGACCCTGAACACACTAAATAAAAATGTATCAGTTTCTCAAATAGAAAATGCAAAGAGGGAAATAGAAAAAAAAATTCGCACAACTGGATATGAAGAAAAATTTGAGATCCATAAAAGGTTACAGTCTGTCTTTACAGACATGCAAGGTAATATTGTTAGCAGCCCGATCAGCCAGAATCTGGTTTCTGTATGTGGTGGCAACTTTCCAAATTACAATGACGTTGGAAGTTATACAAGGGCATTCATTTGCGGGCAGGGTTATCAACTTTCGGTAGAGTGGCTCGTCTCTTGGGATAATAATATCGTAAATCAACATCCTACAAATCCTGCCAATAAAACAACCTGCACTTTCAGAGTGTCAATTCCGGGGAATGCAAATGCATACAATAATGTCGTTTCCGGAACTTCTAACGTTGTTATCACAGATTTAGGGGCCGATCCCAACTATCCCGGTAGCAATATTTATAGTGTAAAGGCTACAGCCACAACCTATCTAAATCCTAGTATTGTTAACACCTCTGGTGCAGTATTAAGGCTGGGTGCCAATTTCGTAGCAGATTGCCCTGCCTTAGAACAGATTAGTATAAGCCCAACGAGCGTGGTAGGCCTTGGCTGGGATGTTCCCTTAAGTAGCGGTGCTTGTGATAGAAATGACAAGGCTTGGTTTCAACCACCAGGATCAATTGGATACAGGCAAATTGCAGTTTACGGATACGATCCTCTTGGGGTTTGTCCTTCCTATACAGCAGGTGTAGCTCCCACTCATCAAATGATTCAGTATAGCTTGGACAATGGATCAAGTTGGAATAATTTCAGTAGCACAAGTAGCCCATTCACTCCACTAAACACCTCAACTTTTGTGACTCGTACAGACTACTGCATTTCTCCTCAGCTTGCTGTCGGAAGTTATGACATCAAGATAAGGTATGCAAATGTATTGTCTACTGCCTCCATTTATACTACGTTGCCGAATTCTAGCAATTCCTGTTTGACAGGGTCCTGGGGTACACCCATGTGGACGGTGGAGACATTTCCTGGAATTGTGATAAATTAATTTTTTGACGGATAGTTGTTGGTAGAGTTTCTACCAACAACTATTTCAAAAAACCGATATGGCTAAAAAAAATTTTCTACTCTGCTTTTTTGCATTATCACAAGTAATTGCTTTTTCTCAGACAAAATGCATTGATTCCTTTGAAAACCGGTCGTTATACGAAAGCCGGTTTAAATATATTTTATCTTCAATCCCATCTCCTGTTATAAGTACCGATTCTTCGGTTTTTTATAATGCTTCCTTAAGTGTTATTAAAAAAAACAGGTTCAACAATATTGAATGGATCAAAAGCAACGATTATTTTATGGCTGTCCAACAATCAACGCAGGATAATGGTGTGGTTGGTACTTTTGAAAATGATCAAGCCGGTATACCTGGTGGCATTAGAGGGTTATTTAAGCTATCATCAACGGGAAATTTGCTTTGGTCAAGAAGAATTCAGATTTCAACGAGAGATTTCAATAACTACGGCTACCTAAGCAATCTACAAAAGGGCCGAAATGATGATATTATATTGTTCAATGCCAGGGCGGATCAAATAAGCCTGACAGTTCTAAACAGTGACGCCTCTGTGGTAAGGCTTTCTAAAAATTTTAAGGCAATATTCTCTCAGGGTGAAACTTTTGCATCAGGACGTGCCGTTTTTGCCAACAACTCCATCTTTATTTTTGCAATCACACAATCCAATCAATTTTCACCAGTTCAACTACTGCGTTGTAATCTAATGCTCATAAAGCTTAACTATACCACTGGAGATTTAGAGCGGATATCTTATCTTCATTCAAATGACCAACATTTATTTCCGTCAATCAATTTGCAGGGCGTATTCTCCCCTAACTTAAATGCGGTAGTGCTAAATAACTCGTCTTTATTATTTTCAGGCAGAAAATATATTTACCCACCAGATAATAATCGATTTTATACAATAAAACTTGATACCAATTTTAAAGTAATCAAATATAACATTTACGAGTCGCCTGTTTCGCACAGTTACTCTTTTTCGGATGGATTAACACCTCCCGCCATTGACAAAAACGGTAATTCTTTTTTTGCGGTTTTGAAAGACTCAATATCAAGGGGTTTTTCAGGCACTTCTAACGAATGTTATTATTTTACGACAGATAGTAATCTAAATCTATCGTCTCAGAAACATTTGAATATTGCCGAAGCTGGATTAAACTCAAGAGGTTATAGCCTTAATGCAGTGCCCCTGCTTAAATTGAACAACAATGCGGAAGTCATTTTTCACACTGAAGGTTCTGAGGCGGATTCACTATTACATATTGTTGAACTACCGTCCAAACTAAACGATTTGTCCTGCATTGGTAATAACTACTTATTTATCACAACCGAAACCCCAACAATTTCTGTCCTTACAGCTCCTATACTAACAGCTATATCGCCTGCAACCATTAGTCTTAGTAATTATAATGTAAACATTTACAATACTGACTTAGAAGAGAGAAAATTTTGTGTACAAAAAAGCATCTGCGATACAATTAAAATAAAAGGCAGCTCAGCATTTTGCCTGCCCAACGATACGGCCACCTTTACCCTGTTTAAAAACCCGCAATGCCTTCGCAAAACAAAATGGCTAACCGATACTGCTTTTGTAAAAATAATGGCACAGCCAAATGATACCACAATTAAAGTAAAGTTTTTACGGCCTTACAGTGGTTACATACATGCAACGTTTGAGGGTTGTGTATTACAGGATTCTTTGTTTATACAGGTAGCAGCTCCCAAACGAAAGCTTTTTCTTGGCAAAGACAGTGTGCTCTGCCCGGGCAAAACAATTACACTAAATGCAGGAGCAGGTTTTAAAACTTACCGCTGGCAGGATGGGAACTCCAGCAGCAGTTTTACCGTCAGCACTTCCGGCAA
This sequence comes from Ferruginibacter sp., assembly GCA_046597635.1. GTDB lineage: Bacteria > Bacteroidota > Bacteroidia > Chitinophagales > Chitinophagaceae > Ferruginibacter. The sequence goes on from JBKJKD010000342.1 coordinate 5,709, forward strand.
TTATTTTGTAGAAGCAACTGATAGCTGTAACAATGTATTTAGAGATAGCATTACTATTAAACCAATGGATGCGACATTAAATTTAGTTTACCCCAATCCCGTCTGCAAGTACGATACAGCCAGCATACAGGTAAATCCATTGTTGGAAAGTTTTGTATGGACTCCGGCTATAAGTGGCAGTTATCAAAACAATACTCTCAAATTTTTCCCTGAAAGTTCTACGCTGTACAACGTTACTGCAGAGGGTATGCCTGGCTGCTTGCTCACCGATACGGTTTTAATAAAAGTAGAGAACTGCCCCATCTATATTTACATACCAAATGCTTTTAGCCCTAATAACGATGGCAACAATGATGTGTTTAAACCACTCGTAAGCGGCAGGCTATTGAACTACTGGTTTAATATTTACAACCGCTATGGGCAGGTAATTTTTAGCACAACTGAAGTAGGAAAGGGATGGGATGGTAAAATTGGCGGCCTCGGCCAAAACACGGGCAGTTTTGTGTGGACCTGCTCGTACCAATTTATTAACAAGCCTGTTGTTTCTAAAAAAGGAACAGTGTTGCTGGTGAGGTAATCAGAAAGCTCTATTGGTAAAAAAAATAAAAGCATCTTTGCTTCTTAAAAGAATTGTACATATGTCTATTTCAGTAACCAATCTTTCTAAACATTACGGCGCTCAAAAAGCGGTGAACAATATTTCTTTTACCATCAACAAAGGAGAGATTGTAGGCTTTTTGGGACCCAATGGTGCAGGCAAAAGCACGACCATGAAAATGATCACAGGATATCTTGCAGCAGATGCCGGCCAGATAACTGTTTGTGAGTTGCCTGCTTATGTAAGCAATACGGAAACCAAAAAGAAAATAGGCTACCTGCCGGAGGCCAACCCACTTTACTTTGAAATGTACGTGCGGGAATACCTGACGTTTATTGCAGGTGTGCATGAAATTAAAGATGCGAAGACAAGGATAGAAGAAGTGATTGTTACTGTGGGGCTCACACCCGAAGCTCATAAAAAAATTGGCCAGCTGAGCAAAGGATACAAACAACGGGTAGGCTTAGCCGCTGCCCTTGTGCACAACCCAGAGGTGCTTATTTTAGATGAACCTACGAGTGGCCTTGACCCCAACCAGATTGTTGAGATAAGAAATGTGATTAAATCTTTAGCGCAGGAAAAAACAATTTTGTTTTCTTCTCACATCATGCAGGAAGTAGAGGCCATTTGCGACCGGGTAATCATCATCAACAAGGGAAATATTGTGGCTGATGACAAACTGAGCAATCTTCAAAAACTGAATGGAACACAGCAGCTGGTTACTGTAGAATTTAAAGAAAAGGTTGAAACAGAATTATTGATGGCTTTGCCTGGAGTGCGTAAAGTTGTAAATACCCAGGCTACTGTATTTAGTATGGAGTGCCAAGATGCTGAGGCTGTGAAGAAACAGTTGCTGCAACTTAGTATCGAAAAAAATCTCAACATTGTATCATTACAAAGCGAAGAACAAAGTCTCGAAAATGTTTTTCGGCAACTGACCAACTAGCCTGGGTACGCAATCCTCCATTTTCCCGGAGCCCTCATAAAATATTACCTTGACTGTCTAGCTTTATTATCCAAACATCGTTGCCACCATGATTGGTGCCTATTACAGAGCCGTTTGCAGAAGTGAGCGTATAGCCAGAAATTATGAAACCTCCATCGGTTGTTTGCTGCACAGCTGTTGCGTGATCTGAATCATTTCCACCATACAATTTTTGCCAAATGATGTTTCCACTTGCATCTAATTTCACAACCCAAATATCTTCCAACCCATAATTTGTTTGGGTGATATTTCCAGAGGCAGACGAAGATGTAGTGCCTGCAAGTATGTATCCCCCGTCAACCGTTTGCTGAACAGAAAAAGCGGTTTCGTCTGCACTTCCACCCAGCAATTTGGTCCAGCCAATATTACCAGCCCCGTCCAATTTGGCTACAAGAAAATCTATCAAACCCTTATTAGTACCGGTAATATTTCCACTCGCCGATGAGGTGGATCTACCAGCTACAATATATCCACCATCTGCTGTAAGTTCAATTGACCGGGCTCTTTGTTCCTGGTCTCCGCCAATAGATTTATTCCAAACCGGTGTACCGGATGCGTTTAATTTGATCACCCAAAAATCGAACAACCCATTAATGCTACCTGTAACATTGCCAGTGGCCGAAGATGTGGTAGAGCCTGCGGCAATATAACCACCATCGGTAGTTTGGCGTAGCGAATACAATTCTTCCTCGCCAGCACCACCCACCAAATTATTCCATTGTACCACACCTGTCGCACTTAGCTTTACGACCCAAAAATCGGATAAACCGTTCGTGATGTCGCTAACGGCAAATGATTGAGAGGAAAAACTGTAGCCTCCAACTATGAAACCGCCATCACTTGTTTGTTGAATGGCATTAGCAAAATCGGGCTGGTCACCACCTATCAAAGCTGTCCATGTGGTATCACCGGCGGAATTCAGTTTTACGATCCAGTTGTCAAAACCACCACGGTTAGCCCTGTTAACATCGCCACTCAGCGATGACTCTGTGATAGCGCAGAAAATATATCCACCGTCGGATGTTTGCCTTATCTGTTTGATTTCTTCAAAGCCAGTACCTCCCAGCACCCGGTCCCACTCTATAGTGCCAGTAGCATTTATCTTAATAACCCAACAATCTGTACCGCCTTTATTGATCTGGGTAACGTCGCCATTAACAGAAGATTCGGTTGATCCACCAATAATATAGCCTCCATCATTGGTTTGTTGTATGTGATTAGATACATCGTTTTGATTTCCTCCCAGCAAAGTTCTGACTAATACTGAAGAGGGTAAAGATGAACAAAGATTTATCCAGTTAGAACCATTGTACATTTCTATGCATGCACTCACGGTATTATAAATAACAAGACCTGCCGCCTTATTGGTAATGGCATTCCGCTGCACGGTCGTCATGCGGGGGGGCAAAAATCCCTGGTTGCTGCTGCTCACATCCAGTATAGCCGAAGGATTGGGCGAGGGGGTTCCAATACCTACACTCTGGGCAAACAAGTTGGACAAACCGAGATTTACAAAAATGAGGTAGGTAAAGACTTTTTTCATAATTAAATTTTGGTACGGTGTAGTTCAAAGTTAATGCCGTTTTCGACAAAAAGGTTAGCAGTTTTGCTTTGAACAACCCTATTTAAGGTTTAACGAGATTAATTGATAAAATGTTTTACATAATGCATTATTTTTGAAAGATTATTAAATCAAAACCTAGTTTATGAGCTATATAGCCTCCATCAACGCCCGGCAGATCCTTGACAGTCGTGGTAACCCAACTATTGAAGTAGATATTTTGACAGAAAACGAAAGTCTTGGGCGAGCTGCAGTACCCTCTGGTGCGAGCACGGGTGTTCATGAAGCGGTAGAATTAAGAGACAACAACAAGAAGCTATATGGAGGAAAGTCAGTTCTAAAAGCAGTAAAGAATGTAAACACCGTTTTGGCGGATGCTTTACTGGGCTGGGATGTAGCCGATCAGACGGGTATTGATCAAATGATGATTGATCTGGATGGTACCGAAAACAAGGGTAAACTGGGCGCCAATGCCATATTGGGTATTAGCCTCGCTGTTGCAAAAGCTGCTGCTTTGGAAGCAAACCTTCCCTTGTATCGCTACATTGGTGGCACCAATGCCAAGATACTTCCCATACCAATGATGAACATTTTAAATGGCGGATCTCATGCAGATAACAAAATAGACTTTCAGGAATTTATGGTGATGCCTGTAGGCGCTACTTCTTTTAGCGAAGGCCTGCAATGGGGTGTGGAGATTTTTCATGCCTTAAAAGCGGTTTTAAAGAAGAAAGGTTACAGCACCAATGTGGGCGATGAAGGTGGGTTTGCTCCCAATATTCAGAGCAATGAAGAAGCTATTGAAACTGTAATGCTGGCTATCAGCGCTGCAGGCTTCAAGGCCGGATCTCAAATTTCTATTGCCCTTGATCCTGCGGTAAGCGAAATGTATGACAAAGCAAAAAAAGTTTACCATTTTCACAAGAGTGATGGTAAAAAATTAAGCTCAGAAAAAATGGTTGACTATTGGGCAAATTGGGTGAAACAGTATCCCATCATTTCTATAGAAGATGGAATGGCAGAAGATGATTGGAAAGGGTGGAAATTGATGACCGATACCATGGGCAGCAAAATACAGTTGGTAGGCGATGACCTTTTTGTAACCAACGTAAAAAGACTGGAAAGAGGTATTAAAGAAAATACAGCCAACGCTTTGTTGGTTAAAGTAAATCAAATAGGTACCCTCACTGAAACCATCAATGCCGTTAGCATGGCCCAGCAAGCGGGTTACAATACCATTATGAGTCATAGAAGTGGAGAAACAGAAGACAGCACTATTGCAGATCTGGCTGTGGCTTTAAATTGTGGACAAATAAAAACCGGATCTGCAAGTCGTAGCGACCGGATAGCTAAATACAACCAGTTAATCAGGATAGAAGAAATACTGGGAGAAAGCGGCCAATTTCCGACAGGTAAAATAAAGTTTGGAAAATAATAAGCATTCATTTGAAAAGAGCATGCCAGTACGATAGCAGCATGCTCTTTTTTCTAAATTTTAAAATCCCGCAAATTATTCGTTTATTATTCGCATAGTATTGCGTAAATTGTTCCAACTCTATCGTGTATGTTTAGCCTCAAGCCTATTATTTCTGTTTTAAAAAACAAATATTTCCTCGCCTCGCTGTTGTTTGTGGTATGGATGTTGTTTTTTGACCCAAAGGATTGGGTATTGATTCAAGACAGGAGGAATAAACTTACCGAGCTGGAAAAAAGCGAAGAAGTTTTAGATCAAAGAATAAAAGATACGAGGGTAGAGTTAGATCTTTTGAAGACAAATGCCCAAACTATAGAACAATATGCCCGGGAAAAGTATTATATGAAAAAGGACAATGAAGACCTTTACATAGTAAATTCCGAAGAATAAGTGTGAAAATTGCAGGGTCAGGCAATATAATTTTACCACTGGCGTTTATATAACCGGACAATTGATATTTAATTATTTAACACGTTTAAACAGCCTATGTACAATTTTACAATGGAAGATCTTCTTCAATTTATTTATAAGGAGACTTCCCCGCAAAAAACGGCAGAAATTACCGCTGCTTTAGCTTCTGACTGGAGTTTGAGGGAGAAGATGAATATTATTTCGGCTGCCCATACAGAATTGAGTACAGTTAAATTGGTTTCACCAAGAAAGCAAACTTTAGAAAATATTTTTAACTACGCAGAAAAATCTATCTCAGAGCTATCTGAAAATGCTTAACTGCCGAAGGTTCAAATGAAATTTGCCCTGGCTTATTGTCGGGGTTTTTTTTATGACAAAAAAAGAACGTTACGACTTTGTAATAGATTTTTTCTTAGCCAATGCTCCTGACGCAGAAACTGAACTAATCTACGATAACCCCTTCCAACTGCTGGTAGCTGTTATATTGTCTGCGCAGTGTACAGATAAAAGAATAAACGCTACCACACCCGCACTCTTTCAGCAATTTCCTGATGCCAACAGCCTAAGCCAGGCAAGCATTGAAGATATTTTTAAAATCATTAGAAGTGTTTCTTACCCCAACAATAAAAGCAGACATTTGATAGGTATGGCTAAAATGCTTGTGGAAGAATACCAGGGAGTTGTACCGATGCAGGTGGATGAGTTGGTCAAACTGCCAGGAGTAGGTAGAAAAACAGCGAATGTGATCACAAGTGTAATTGATGAACAACCTAATATGGCAGTGGATACGCATGTCTTTAGGGTGAGTGCAAGGATCGGGCTTACTATAGCTGCCAAGACGCCCCATGCGGCAGAAAAACAGCTTATTAAAAATCTTCCAAGCCAGTATGTACATAGAGCTCACCACTGGCTGATTTTACATGGGCGTTATGTTTGTGTTGCCCGCACGCCAAAATGCACGCAGTGCGGATTGCGACGGGTATGTAAATTTTTCAACAATCAAACAGCACGCAAACTAAAAACTGGATAATAATCGTTTCCTTTGTATAAATTTAACAACCATACTCTGATTTAACAACCATACGCTGAAAACTGATCTGAACATGTTGAAAGGAAGAAATAAAATTATAATTGTAATATCGCTGCTCCTTCTTTTTGGGCTTAATAAGCGTGCGGCTGCACAATACTTTTACAACTCAGACTATTACAACACGCCCGTAGTTTATGAACTGGGTGGTACTATAGGCGCCATGAACAGTCTTACAGATATCGGCGGTAAAATAGGGCTTGGCGGTAAGTACTTTAAGGACCTTAATCCCGGTAATACAGAATTTGTTGCAGGCCTTTATTTCGGTGCTCTTTATCGAGATATGGTGGGCCTCAGGTTGGAAGCTAATTTCGGCAAAGTATCTTCCTTTGATAGTGTTCTAAGTAACGTTCCAGTAAAAGACATATCCCGGGCCCGTTACAATCGTAATTTAAGTTTTAGAAGTAACATTACTGAAGTATCCTTGATAGCCGAGTTTTATCCTCTTTATGCATTTATTGATTGGGATGTGAAAGAACTGGAACCTCCCCGTTTTTCCCCATACATAATGGCTGGTGTGGGATATTTTAAATTTAACCCACAGGCTAATTTAAACGGTACCTGGGTAGACCTCCAACCGCTGAGTACCGAGGGACAGGGTTTTGCAGAATATCCAGACAGGAAACCTTACAAGCTCAGTGGCCTTAGTATTCCCATTGGTGGCGGCGTAAAATATGAATTGTCACCTTTGGTAAACATAAGAGCAGAATTCTTGTATAGGCCAACCAACACAGATTACCTCGATGATGTGAGTACCACTTATATTGATAAAGACAACGATTTTTTAAACAATGGCTTTTCCGGAGCACGATTTAACAATGCTTACGCCCTCACGGACCGGCAGCGAGGTGAATACTTACCGCAAACTTTACCTGGTAAAAAAAGAGGAAATCCTAAAGACAACGACAATTTCTTCAGCGTTAATCTAAAAATTGGCTTAACACTCGGCAGGGAGCGGAGATGATAAAAAATATTTATAAATTAAAAAAACCCGGAGAGCTACCGGGGTTTTTTAATTTATGAAACTATTTACCGATCTCTTGCTTTACAAATTCTATTAATTCTCCTTTGGTGATAGCAACACCCATAATCTTGTTATACCCTTTGGCGTCTACCAGGTATTGATCCCTGATGATTTTTATCAGTTGACCATTGTTGATCTCGGGCACAATTACCTTTTCAAAATTTTTAATGATGTCGCCCAGATTCTCTGGGAATGGGCGTATATAACGCAGATGGGCATGTGAAACAGGAATTCCCTGCGCTGCTAATTCGATGCAGGCACTTTTGATTGCACCATAAGTACTGCCCCACCCTATGATCAACATCTTACCTTTTTCTTCACCGCTATCCAGTTTTTGCTTTGGAATAAACTGTGCGATCTTATCAACTTTTTCTTG
>JBKJKD010000005.1:0-5068 GCA_046597635.1 Ferruginibacter sp.
TTTTCTTACTATCCTAAATGCAAACGCTTCCTAATTTAAATCCATCTTCTGATACTATTGGAGCTCCTGCATAAAATCGAATTTTAAAATCACCGGTTACAAATGGATTATCAAAAAACCGTTCATCATTCGTTGCATCTTCCACAACCATTACGTCGTTCTGCAACAGGGTGTGCCCACAAAAACTTAATTCACGGCTGTTGCCGGTTTCAGTAGTTCCTGTTTTACCCTTGAACCATTGTCGGTCATTATCTATAACAGTGATTAGTGCAATGGGGCATTCAAAAAATTGAGCAACAAGGACAGACAACTGATTAAAGTCTTCTTCGGTATCCGGATTCTGTAAATTGTAAGAGGAAAGTTCAACAATCCGCATTTCTTCGTTAGAGGGTAGTGTCGGATGGATCATAGGTTCCTGATTTTTAGCAATGAGTAAAAATACGCCTTAATGCTCTTGCGATAGCTCAATTAACGGTTTTTTATCAGCGCTGGTTTTATAGGAATGGGGTCAAATTATTGCAATATTAACCTCCACTCCTGTGGCGTTACCTGGTACTCCTGTTTAAAAACCCGTGCAAAATAGCCAGGGTCATTATAGCCGCATTCCTGTGCCACGAATGCAATACTGTTATCTGCTATTTGCAACAATTCTTTGGCTTTATTGAGCCGAATGATACGAATAAATTTGTTGGGAGAACATCCCGTAAGCGCTTCTAACTTCCGGTGCAGTTGCGAGTGACTCATGTAAACCAGTTTACACAATTGCTCTACGGTAAAGCCAGGCGCTGTTAAATTATTTTCTACCAGGCCTCTTACTTTGGCCACAAAGGCATCTTCTTTTTTAGTGGAGATGAGTGTATGCGCTGCAGCCACAGGGAGCGGCAATTCACGCTGTAACAGCCCTGCTTTTTTAAGATAAAATTGTTGCAGCTGTTGCCGCATTTCAAGGAGCTTTTTAATCCTTACCAACAGTTCTTCCCGGTTAAAGGGTTTTTCCAGGTATGCATCAGCACCTAGTTGTAAGCCTTCTATCTTGCTTTCTATATCAGCTTTTGCCGTAAGCATGATGATGGGAATATGGCTGGTATGTTCATCTGCCCGCAATTTTTTGCATAATTCAAAACCATCTACAAAGGGCATCATCACATCTGTAATGATGAGATCGGGAGTTACCTGGCAGGCAATCTCAAAACCTTCCTGTCCATCTTTGGCTACTGCAAGCTTGTAATCGGGCAGGCAGGATGCGGTATAAGCTACTACATCTGCATTGTCTTCTACCAGTAATATCAACGCCCTTTGAGCATCAGTTTGTTGCAATTCTTTATCAACAACTGCAGGGATCGATGGCTGCAGTTTAGCCAATTGCAGTTGGCCATTTACTTCAGGATAAAAATCTTGATCTGGCGCCGAAGCTAGCGTGAAGGGGAGTGTGAGGATAAACTCTGTTCCCTTATTAGCGCCAATGGGCGGGCTTTTTACTACAATGTCCCCATCCATTAATTTTACCAGTTCCTTAGTGAGCGCAAGGCCAATGCCAGTTCCTTCGGTCTTGCGGGTATGGCTGTTATCCAACTGATAAAACCTATCGAAGATGTGCTGGAGTTGGTCTTCGGGTATTCCGATGCCGGTATCTTTTACTTTAATGACCAACGAGGTGTGCTGCCCGTCCTTGAGTTCGCCACTTTGCAACACCGTGATGTAAATATTTCCCTTTTCAGGAGTAAATTTTAAAGCGTTGGATAAGAGATTGGAAACGACCTGCCTTATTTTTTCCTGGTCAAATGCTACATGCAGCGTGTCTATTTCCGCTAAAAAATGTACCTGTTTGTTTTGGCTCTCTGCCAGGGAATGAAAGGACTCTACGATGTAACGGAGAAAGTGAATGATGTCTGCCTTTACCAATTGTAATTCCATCTTTCCCGTTTCAAGTTTAGAAAGGTCAAGCATTTCGTTCACAAGGTTCAAGAGGCTTTGCCCGTTGCGAACGATCATAGCCATTCCATTATTAAAATGTTCGGTGGGTTTGTTCATCACCTGCTGCGCCATACCCAGTATTACGGTAAGGGGTGTTCTAAACTCATGTGTGATATTGGTATAGAGTTGTGTTTTTAGCGTATCAAGTTCCCTTACTCTTTTTGCCTCCAGTTGCTCAAAATTTAGCTGAGACTTCAATTTGGCCCGGTTTACACTAAAATTAAACCAGGCTTTTACAACCAACGCAATGATAATGGAATACAGCCCATAAGCCCACCAAGAGCGCCACCATGGCGGCAGAACAGTTATTTGCAACGTACATATTTTGTCGCTCCAGATGCCCTGGCTATTGCTGCCCTGCACTTTAAAATCGTATCTGCCAGCGGGTAGATGCAGGTAGGTAGCAGAGCGCCTGTTACCACTTTCAACCCAATCTTTATCAATTCCTATTAATTGATAGCGGTATTTGTTTTGGTTGGGGGCTGTGAAATCAAGTGCTGAAAATTCCAAGGTTAAAATATCCTGCAGGTAGTTAAGTGTTATACTTCTTGTTTGCTCAATATGGCTTTGTAATACACCAGTTTTGTCGCCGGGGTTTATAGGCTTATTGTTGATGAGCATGTTGGTAATAAATACTGCCGGCGAATAATTTGTTTTTAAAATTTCTTTGGGATCAAATATGTTTAGTCCTTTTACGCCGCCAAAAGCCAGATTGCCATTGGGAAGCCGGGCATAAGCACCGGTATTAAATTCATCGTCCTGCAGGCCATAAGCTTTTGTAAAATTTCTAAAAATCCATTGGCTGCTATCCTTATCTTTTTGGCTAAGCAAACAAAAAATGCCCATATTGCTACTGCCCCAAATGTTGCCTGCATCATCGGGCAAAATGCCATACAGCACATCGTGTGGTAAACCCTGTTTAGTGGTAAGTTGCAAAAAATCGCCAGTTGTTTTATCCAGCCTGTTCAGCCCTCCGCCCTTAGTGCATATCCATAAATATCTTTCGGGTTGCAAAGGGTCATCCATAAAACAGGACACATGGTTGTAGTTTAAAGAATTGCGGCTTTTAGGATCGTTGTAAAACCATTTTATTTCAGGTATACGGTAGGGCTGGCTTTTAAAAGCTAACCTGGCAAATCCCTCTGCTGTGCCTATCCAAAATATACCTTGCCTGTCTTCGTACAACGCTGTGCAAATAGATTTTGGCAACATGGGTCTTGCCGCATTACTGTTTATATTGAAACTATCAACCCTACCTGTGGCTATATGAAACCGCTGGAAAGTACCGCCACGACCCGGAATCCATAAAGCTCCTTTGCTATCCTGCAACATCGGTTGTTTGTCGCCCATCCCCTCGTAACTGTTTATCTCGGGGTGGGGTATCAACTTGCCAGTTGCCGGTGTGTAACTAAAGAAGCCTTGGTTATCACTTTTAATCCAAAAGTCGCCGTTACTGGCAACTACAAAGTTGTCTACCTGCGTTAGAGAGGGGATTTTGCGGAAGGGTGCATCGTCTGTCTGGTCGTTTTTAATTCGCTTCCAGCCATAGCCAAAATCGCCGGTATAGATATCATTGGAACCAACCGGTACAATCCAGCGAATACTGATGCCAGGACTTTGCACTTTAAATTTGCTGCCGCTCAAATTGTATTTCCGCAGCCCATAACCTACCGACCCTGACCAAATTATTCCCGAACGATCGGCAATAAAAGGATAAACTGTTCTTGTGCTTTGGGGCAATACCAGGCTCCAGTCTGGTGATTTCCCAGGCTCCCATTTACTCACATCATAAAAACTTAATTCCCGGTGAAAATTCTCCCACAGTTTTTGCCTCGGTTTAAAAATAATATTTCCTGCAATGGTTTTATCGGGGTCAAACAGGGGCACTGCTTTTTTGCCATCGTACAAAAAAAGGCTCCCGTTGATGAGGATACTTTGATCTGGTGCATAGTATCCATTATTTAACAACTGCAAATTTTTGGAAAGAGTAAAGCTATTTTTCAGCGGGTTAAAGCTATACACAGATCCATCCATGCCACCAATCCACATGGTGCCATTGTTGTCTTGTCCCATGCCATACACTTGTGCATCATTTGGCAGGGCAAGCCTTGTAATGATGGGTTTAGCATCTTTGGCAAAAAGATCTGCTTTTAGATCTATTATATTTAGCCCTGCACCATCGGCAGCTACAAGTACCCGCCCATCTGGCAACCCCTCTATCAAACGGATGGCATTGCCAGACAGGCTGCCTGCATTTGCTAACTGGTTTTCTATCCGGTAAAACTTACCGGTTTTTTTATCATATACATTGAGTCCGCTATTTTCTGTACCCGCCCAAATGCGCCCCCTTGCATCTTCAAAAAGTTTTACAATGCTATTGCTACTAAGGCTTTGGGCATTGTAAGGATCATTTACGAAAACTTCAAAGCCATAGCCGTCATACCGGTTCAGTCCATTTTTCGTGGCCACCCATATAAAACCTTCTGCATCTTGTAAAATGTCGAACACCATACCCTGAGATAGTCCTTGGGCGGTAGATATCGCTTCATAGCCGGGTGAGTTTTGTGCAGGTGAGTAGGAACTCATCGCAACCCCGGCCAAGGTAAGAATAGCTGTTAGTTTTATGTATAACGCTCGCATCGCTTATAAAGATAATGTGTAACCCGGCTCTACCCATATCTAAAAAGAAAAAAATATATCCTGGGCCAATATTGACGAATTATTCCACCTGATACACAGTTTATACTGAAAATTGACTAAAAAGTACGGTAACATGACGATTTTTTACTCACTGGCAGGGAATGTTTTCCAGACTTTTACGCTGTTGTACTGACGCCAGTAACAACAGGTTTTTACAACCCCTAAGTATTATTTAAACCCTTCTTCAATCGATAAATCAATTTACAATGGACAACAACAATCTATTTTCCAACCTAAAAATGAGCTTTCTGCTTGTTTTTGGTATGGGCTGCAGCCCCCATAACGAGCGGCGTTCACAGAATCAATTATTATCTTAAACCAAAGCATATGTCAAAACTATTTTGGCCGGGCGCTCTCCTCATCGTAAGCGCTGTATGTTTTGTTAGCTGTAAAT
>JBKJKD010000025.1:0-17267 GCA_046597635.1 Ferruginibacter sp.
CATGGCCCTTGCAGTACGAAAGAGCCAAAAGAAAATAATCGAATATCAGATCGCCTGGCTTTTGCCGATGCTAACAGCCCGCTCCTATCGGCTAAGAAATCTTTACCGACGTTATACCTCTACTTACCGACGGTTAGTGATTGTTCGCCTATTGGCCATTTCTTTGTTTATGGCCTGGGGCTACATTTGTGTTATACAATTAAAAACTAACAACATGAACAACAACACAGATTTTAAAAACAGGGACAACAGCCGCATCATTGGCGGCTTAATTATTATAGCTGTAGGTGCAGTTTTGTTACTACGTAACACCGGCGTGTACTTTCCCCGCTGGCTATTTAGCTGGCCAATGATATTGATACTGGTAGGTATTTACAGTGGTTTCAAACATAATTTTAGAAACCCATCGTGGATGATTCTAATTGGTATAGGCACATTCTTTCTGGTACAAAAATTCATACCCGGGTTAAGCCAGGAACCACTTTTTTGGCCACTTGTAATTATTGCCGGTGGCGTACTGTTTATGTTGCGGCCAAGGAAGAGTTCATTCGTGTGGAACAATGACAAGGATAGGCATAATCCGGGCGGCAGCACAACAAAATACCTTGGCACCCAAAGTGGCGTAGAGCCTGATGCCAGTGATCAGATAGCCGTACGCTCGGTTTTTAGTGGGGTAAAGAGAAATATGCTTTCAAAAAATTTCCAGGGAGGAACCATCTCCAGCATTTTTGGTGGCAGCGAAATAGACTTTACCCAGGCAGATATTAATGGGCAGGTAGTTCTCCGTTTTGAAGTTTTGTTTGGCGGAGCCAAAATCATCATCCCCTCCCATTGGGCAGTACAAAACGAAATAGAAGGTGTGTTTCATGGCGTAGATGATAACCGGAGATTTAATCCTGATGCTGCATTGAACCCGGGAAAAGTATTAATTCTTAAAGGCTCTGTAACTTTTGGAGGTGTAGAAATAAGGAGCTATTGATAGCCATAATCTGGCGTCCATCTTCTACCATCACTTTCAAAACAACTCAGTATGAAATGGTTTCTTTGCAAATTAGTGTTCCAGGTAATTTGTGGTTCGGGCCGGCACACCCCACAGTTTGATGAACAACTCAGGCTCATCCTGGCCGAAGATGAATTGCATGCCTTTCACAGAGCAAGGCTACTTGGCGAGGGAGATTGTATGAAAACGGAAAGCGGAAATAGCCCGGCGGTTCATTGGAGATTTATTGATGTTACTGAGCTGCATCTGCTGCAGACAGAGACAGACGGGGCCGAGATCTTTTCCGCAATAAAAGAAGAAGCCGATGCCAGTGTGTACATTCGCAGGGTACAAAAAAATGCGAGCCTTTTATTGGAGCAAGGGCTACATGCTTTCATTCACTAAATTAAACGCAGTGGCTATTCAACCACAAAACAACCGTCAACATCGCCTGGCATTTACCGCAGTGTTCATCGCCTGGTTTTTCATTTGGAGCACCTTGCAGGTAAAACTGCTCCTCAGTTACGGGGTGCCTACTGCCAAAGCAATAACCGACGCCGTTGTAAGCAATTTGTTGCTGCAGGCACTTTGCCTGCTTGTGATCAACAACATGCGCTACTACCTGCCCCGAAAAGAAAAATACTGGTATAGCCTGGTGGTAAGTACCATCCTCTCCGCACTTTGGTTGATGCTGGTATGGCTGGTTGTATGGGGCCTTTACAAAGCCGATGGCGCATACATGCTGGCCTTTTCGCAAACTGCCTTACTGCGATACATGATTGCTTTTTTGATGATTGGCTGTTGCACCGCATTTAGCCTGCTATGGTATTCTCAAAGAGATATGAAGGAAGAAAATATGCGCAAATCAAGCCTCGAACGCCTGGCACGGGAAGCAGAATTGCATAAACTGCGGCAACAACTGCAACCACATTTTTTATTCAACAGCCTTAATTCTATTAGCGCTCTTACCGGTAGCCAACCAGAAAAAGCCCGGCATATGATTCAGCAGCTCTCTGACTTTTTGAGGGGAACATTAAAGAAAGAAGAACAACAATGGTCGAGTTTTGAAGAAGAACTTCAATACCTGCAGTTGTACCTCGATATAGAAAAAGTGAGATTTGGGTATCGCTTACAAACACAAATAAATGCGGAACCAGATGCACTTAACCTTTTACTGCCGGCAATGCTACTGCAGCCTCTGGTAGAAAATGCCATCAAGTTTGGCCTGTACGATACCATAGGAGAAATTAGTATTGTGATAAATGCCAAAAAAGTAAATCAACTTTTAGAAGTTACCGTGAGAAACCCCTTTGACGAAGACACTGCTGCCCCGTTAAAAGGAACGGGCTTTGGTTTGTCTTCCATCAGGCGCAGACTCTATCTCTTGTTTGGCCGAACGGATTTATTGGAAACAGCAAAGGAAGCACAAACATTTATTACCAAAATAAGTATACCACAGTTACATGAAAGCAATTATAATTGACGACGAGCCGCTTGCCCGAATGATGGTAATGGAATACCTGCAAAGCTATCCAGAGATTACTGTAGTGGAGGAATGCAACAACGGCTTCGAAGGCCTCAAGGCAATTCAGCAACATCAACCGGATTTAATTTTCCTGGATGTACAAATGCCAAAAATAAATGGGTTTGAAATGTTGGAGTTGATAGACAACCCGCCTCAGGTAATTTTTACTACGGCGTTTGAAGAGTATGCCATCAAGGCCTTTGACATGCATGCTGCTGATTATCTTTTGAAACCTTTTAGCAAAGAGCGGTTTGATAAGGCTATGCAAAAGTTACAACAGCCACGCACAAGCGTAGTGGAGGAAGTGGTAGCCACCGCCCTGCAATCTTACCAGGCCAATAACCGGATAGTAGTAAAAGATAATGGCAAAATAAAGATCATTCCCCTGGGTACCGTGCAGTATTTGGAGGCTGCAGATGACTATGTAAAAATATGTACTGCTGAAGGCAGTTTCTTGAAGAAAAAAACGATGCAGTATTTTGAGCAGACATTGCCCAGCCGGGAGTTTATACGCATACACCGCTCCTTCCTGGTAAACACATCTTTTATTACCCGGATTGATATCCATGAAAAAGACAGCCACTTATTGCTACTAACCAGTGGAGCAAAACTGCCCGTGAGCAAAGCAGGTTATATCAAATTGAAAGAAGTGTTGGGCATATAATTTTTTCATCATTTAAACTTTTACGGGCATTGTAAGATATCCTTGCTGAGATCTTTATCTACGCAACGATTGGCAGCAGATTGTACTAGCTTTGCGCTCTTAAACCAGCAGGATGAGTGTAGATAAAGAATTACAAAAAAGAAGCAAGTCTCTTTGCGAATTGTGCGGGTCTACCGAAGCCTCCGTTGCATATGCTGTGCCGCAGAGCCCTGGTACAAAAGCCGCCCATCATATTTGGATTTGCGATACCTGTCTTCAACAAATAAATGCCCCGGAAACAGCAGATGCCAATCACTGGCGTTGCCTCAACGAAAGTATATGGAACGAAGAGCCTGCGGTGAAAGTAGTATCGTGGCGAATGCTACACAAGTTAAAACAGCTGGACTGGGTGCAGGATTTATTGGATATTGCCTACCTGGATGAAGATACTCTTCAATGGGCCAAAGCCTCCGGCGATGATATTCATCCCGATGATGTGATAAAACACCTCGATTGTTATGGAGCGGTTTTACAAAATGGAGACAACGTGGTGCTCACAAAAACTTTGGACGTGAAGGGAGCTACTTTTAATGCAAAAGTAGGCACCGTAGTACGAAAGATACATTTGGTGGCAGATAACCCTGAGCAAATAGAAGGCAGGGTGAATAATTCTATGATCGTGATACTGACAAAGTATGTGAAAAAATCTACGGCTTCATAAATGATCATTTTTGTCTTGCTTCGCCAGTTAATTGGTAAATTGAAGTTTTTCATTTCAGCATTAAATAGTTGCCCCACCGGAATATGATGATGAGGTTTATTTTTGTTTTGTTGGTGTCCATTTTTTCGTTTCCCGCCATGGCGCAACTCTGCCAGGGAAGCCTTGGCGATCCTTTGGTAAACATAACTTTCGGAGCGGGCGGCAACCCCGGCGCCCCGCTTGCAGCAGCAGCTACCGGTTATCAATATGTAACCAATGATTGCCCCAATGATGGCTTCTATACCGTAAGAAATAGCAGCACTAATTGCTTTACCAGCACCTGGCACAGCCTTGCAAGCGATCATACCGGCAATGGCAATGGTTATTTTATGTTGGTAAACGCCTCTATTCAACCAAGTGCATTTTATGTAGATACGGTTCGGGGGCTTTGCGGTAACAGTACTTACGAGTTTGCGGCCTGGATCATGAATGTAATTTTACCATCTTCTTGCAATGGAAACGGCAACCAGCCTAACCTTACATTTACCATTGAACGAACAAATGGAGTGGTTTTGCAGACATACAACAGTGCCAATATTCCGGCGCTCAGCACTCCTGTGTGGAAACAATTCGGATTCTTTTTTACAACACCTGCGGCAGGTGCTGACATTGTTTTGCGCATTGTAAACAATGCGCCAGGTGGTTGTGGCAACGACCTTGCACTGGATGACATCACTTTTCGCCCTTGTGGGCCACAACTCAACCCAACTATCACTGGACAAACCCCCACCACTTCCCAAATATGTACCGGCTCCGCCCGATCTGTTACGGTGAATTGTGCAGTTTCACCGGGTTTTACAAACCCTGTGTTTCAATGGCAGCAACGCTTTAATGGCTCTCCCTGGGCAGATATACCTGCTGCCAATACGCAAAGTTATACAGTCAATTTTCCGGCAGCGAGCCCCATAGGTAATTATGAATTCCGCCTGGCAGTAGCAGAAGCCGGGAACCTGGCTTCGCCACAATGTAGAGTATCATCTACGCCAATTAGTATAGTTGTCAATGCATTGCCGGTAGCGACGGCTGCCAATAATGGCCCGGCCTGTGTGGGCGAAGTGGTTACGCTCACCGCAAGTGGTGGCACACAATATGCCTGGAGTGGGCCAGCTGCATATAGTAGCACTGCAGATGTAGCAACCATTCAAGATATTCAACCTTTGCAAGCCGGTAATTACACGGTTGTAGTTACAAATGCCGCAGGTTGCTCAGCTAGCGCCAGCACTGCTGTTGCGCTAAATCCTACTCCCATCGCAGCTGTGGCTGCAGCCACCATCTCAATCTGTTTTGGCGACAGTGCACAACTTGCAGCCAGCGGTGGTACCGGCTATGATTGGAATCCGGCAATTGGGTTGTCAAATACTTTAATAGCCAACCCCAAAGCGTCTCCTTTTACCTCTACCCGCTACACAGTAACAGTAAGCAATCCATTGGGCTGCAAAGACACAGCCAGCACTGCGGTAACAGTATTTGAAAGGGCTATAGCAGATGCAGGACCCGACAAGACAATCGTTGGTGGTGGTACTGCCACACTTTCTGGCAGCATCAGTGGCGCTTACCAATCTTTTGTATGGACGCCGGCTGCGGCTTTCTCCATACCGCAAACCCTGCAGCCTGTGGTGAGGCCAACTGCAGATGCAGTTTACCGCCTTACCGTTCAATCTAACAATGGCTGTGGTTCTTCTTTTGATGAGGTAGCAGTAAAATTATATAAAGGCATTTTTATTCCCACTGCTTTCACACCCAACAATGATGGACTCAATGACCGCTGGAATATACCAGCGTTGGATGCTTACCCGGATTTCGAATTGTTTGTATTCAACCGATATGGAGAAGTCGTTTTCAAAAGCAGTAAAACAAACCAACCCTGGGATGGCACTTTTAGGTCTGGCCCCCTGCCCACAGGGGCCTACGTGTACCTCATAAACTTGAATGTAAACAACCAACAACTCAAGGGCACGGTGATGCTTATACGATAATGCCTAATATTAATTGCTGAGGTACCACTTCTGAACCAAACCTTCTATTTCTTTTTTTTGTTAAGTCCTTTTTTGATACTACCGCACCTTGTGTAGCATTCTTTTAAAAATAGTTAATTTTGCCCCCACTGGATTTTTTAAAACGATTGTGATGCATGTAAAAAGTTGCCGCTATTTGTAGCAGGGAGCAATTGTTTTTAGTAAAAGAATAATACATGACAGCAGAGCACCAACGAATAAAAGCCAATAATAAAAAAGCGATACCCTTGGAAAGATGGGGCCCTTATGTGAGTGAAAGGCAATGGGGCACGGTAAGAGAAGATTACGGAGCCCACGGCGACGCCTGGGGTTACCTGCCATTTGAACAATCACATTACAGGGCGTACCGCTGGGGCGAGGATGGCCTTGCAGGTATCTCAGACTATTTTCAAAATCTTTGTTTTGCTGTGGCCTTGTGGAACGGAAAAGATCCTATCCTAAAGGAAAGACTATTTGGCGTAGGCAATTATGATGGCAACCATGGTGAGGATGTAAAGGAACTCTACTTTTACCAGGACAATATTCCCACACATTATTACATGGAATATTTATACAAATATCCACAACAAGAATTTCCGTACCAGGATCTTTTGAATACCAACCGCAACCGCACCAAGCTAGAACCTGAATATGAAATTTTGGATACGGGTGTGTTTAGCAAGGATGAATATTTTGACGTTAAAATCACTTACGCCAAACAAAACCCCACAGATATTTATATTAAGATAGACGTAACCAACAGGAATACGGTAGCAGCACCCATTACCGTTTTGCCTACGTTATGGTTTTACAACAAGTGGGCGTACACACCCGATAAGGAGAAGCCACAATTAAGTTTAAAAAATAAGAACACGGTCCTTGCCCGACACCATCGGCTGGGCAACTATTATTTTTATTTCGACAGTGCTTCAGACCGTTTGTTTACGGAGAACGAAACCAACTTTAATAAAGTAAACGGTTCTGTAAATAAATCAATCTTTACTAAAGATGCATTTCATGATGCTGTGATAAAGGGCAGCAACAAAAGCAAACTGCGAAATAAAAAAGAAGGAACCAAATTTTCGCCGGTGTACGAAATAACTGTGGGTGCAGGCGAAACGAAAACTATTTATTGTCGCCTTACAGACAGGGAAGATGGCAAACCTTTTACAAAGGGTTTCGAAAATATTTTTGCTGTGCGAAAGCAGGAGGCAGATGATTTTTACAATGCTATTCTTCCAGCACATATATCTGAAGATCGCAAAAATATACAGCGCAAGGCCCTGGCTGGCATCCTTTGGAGCAAGCAATATTATCATTTTGATGTAGAGCGTTGGTTGAATAACAGCGATGGCATAACGCCGGTAAATGCCGCCAAACAAAATGGCAGAAACAATGAATGGAAGCACCTGAAGAACCAGGACATTATTGCAATGCCGGACAAATGGGAGTACCCATGGTATGCAGCCTGGGATCTTGCATTTCATTGCATATCCCTGGCGATGGTAGATCCGCTTTTTGCCAAACACCAACTCCTGCTCATTATGCGGGAGTGGTACATGAAACCAGATGGGCAATTGCCGGCATACGAATGGAATTTTAGCGATGTGAACCCGCCGGTGCAAGCATGGGCCGCCCTTGAAATTTACAGGATAGAAAAAGAAACCTCCGGCGCTGGGGATGTGCTGTTTCTAAAAAAAGTATTTCAAAAATTACTGATCAACTTCACCTGGTGGATCAACAGGAAGGACAGGAATGGTAACAATATTTTTGAAGGTGGATTTTTGGGCCTTGATAATATTGGGGTATTCAACCGAAGCCATCATTTTACAACGGGTATGCAATTGGAGCAAGCCGATGGCACAAGTTGGATGGGTATGTATGCCCTCAACATGATGGATATGGCGTTGGAAATTTCCAGGCACGATTTGGCCTTTGAAGATACCGCAACCAAATTCTTTGAGCACTTTGTGCTCATTGCAGAATCGTTGAACAGTCATGGCATGTGGAATGAAGAAGATAAATTTTTCTATGATATTTTATGTGTTACCGGCGCTGATCCTGTGCCCTTACGCATACAAAGCATCGTAGGCCTCACGAGCCTCTTTGCCGTGAGCACCATTGACAAAGAGATGTTGGAAAAAATGCCTGACTTTAAAAAGCGCATAACCTGGTTTGAAAAGTACCGTAAGAAAAACAACCTGTTTTGGCCCAACGAGGAACGGGGTGATGGCGAGGAAATTTTAATATCCCTTGTGCAAAAGGAGCGGCTGGTATTTTTGCTACAACGCTTGCTCAATGAAACAGAATTTTTATCAGATGGTGGTGTGAGGGCACTTTCGAAACATCATGAAACCAATCCCTACACCGTAAACATAGACGGTGAGGATCACAGTATTCAGTATGATCCCGGCGACTCTACCAGCAATCTCTTTGGAGGCAACAGCAATTGGCGTGGACCAGTTTGGATGCCGATCAATTACCTCATCATACGTGCCATTAGAAAGTATGGAGATTTTTACGGTGATAGTTTAAAAGTAGAATGCCCTACGGGCTCCGGCAAATGGATGAATTTGTTAGAGGTATCTGATGTGCTTTCGGAAAGAGTGGTGTGCCTTTTTGAAAAAAATAAAGAGGGCGAGCGAAAATTATACGGCGAATACAACTGGTTTTATAACAAACCCGGCAATAAAGACCTCGTTTTATTTTATGAATACTTTCATGGAGACACCGGTGCTGGCCTTGGTGCAAGTCACCAAACCGGCTGGACATCTTTGGTGGCCGATCTGATAGGCGGAAAAAGAGTGAGTGATGCAGGTGATCCCGTGATTTGACATAAGCCTTTAGGCTGTTATCTCACCTAAACCGGATGCTTTGGCATTAAAAACTGGCAAAAGCGACTTTCTATTTTTAATATTGTCAACTATATTGGTCGCCAAAACTCCCACTAAGCCATGTTGAGTAGTATATTACTCAACATCGCTCCTAAGTTTAACTTTTTTAAGCGAATCAGCCTCTAATTATAATCGGCATAATATTTTCAAAGATTTGATGTTGAAACTTTCTTAAGACCAGCCTGTTTGAAAAAGACTGTCTTGGTCATTAGGTCTGTTGTAGATAAATACTACCATTCAAGTAAATGCATAAACAACATGCTTTGGAATTGATTCAAAAAACTGACAGTGAGATTCTTTCTCTATTGAATGCCGGCAATTTTAAAGGCTGGGAGCATTTGTACAACAAGTACGCTGCCCTTATGTATGGCACTATTATGCAGGCTGTGGGATTCGACAAAGCAATCGCCAATGAATTGCTCATAAAATGTTTTACCGAACTTAAAGGCAATGCTTTTTTTGCCGGAACAATACCCCCATCCCTTAGCCTTCTCTTGGTGCAGCATTGCGGCCTGGTAGTAAGAGCAAGCCAACAACGCTTAGTTGTAGATGCACCCATTTCGTCTATTTTACAAGAATCTTATCCCGTCTTAAAAGCGACCGTAAAAGATGGCTTGCCACTTAAAACCATTGCAGCAAAACTTGGGCTTACCGAAGCCATAGCAATGCAACGTCTTCGTGCTGAGTTAAAAGAGAGTCGTGCAAAAAGTACCGTGAGTTAACATTTTAATGCTCACCATTTCCTCTAAACAATTCCATAACCGATCCCAAAACAGATCAGGTGAAATCAGGCTTCTTCCTCAAAGTAAATTTTATAATATTTTTTTCCTGTCTGCTCATCTACGCCCCGTTCAATAAGGTCTCTGCGGCCGTGAATGTAGATGTGAAAGTTTTTATCGAGTTTCAAAATAGATTTAAAAGCCTTCTGTTGCTTTTTCACTGCCGATAGATGGATATCAAATTCATCTTCAATTCCATAATTACGGTCGGCTTCAAAATTCTTTTTGTATTGCATAAAACTGTCTACCACTTCGGGGTGATGAATAACTTCTCCGGTAAACTCTTCAAGGTTAAATTGATCCCTGGTTTTAAAATAATCCATTGACCGGTTAAGCATATCTAACTGATCTGACTTTGTTACATCAAATTTTTGCGCATACTCAATGGTCACAAATTGCTTACACAAAGAAAGGTATTTATCTGTGTGATGATAGCTGTCTGCCAATGGCGCCACCTGCAAAAAGTCTTTTACCCAATACTGTGCATCCTGCTGTTTGTTGGTGTGGTCTATTACACAAAGTTTATAGCCCTCGCTTACGGCGTCCTTAAATATAAGGCAACCTTTATCTGGTTTATTAATATTGATGCCATCTTCCTGCACCAGTTCCAGGCTTTGCCCATGCTGCAAAACTTTTAAGAAAGTTTCCTTATTCTCTGATTTAAAAATTCCAACCGCTGGTACAAATTTATTTTCAAAAGGAACGTCCTCCAGGTACACCACACACAGCTCGCCTTCTTTTACTTTTACATGAGTTGATTTGCTGAATAAAAAGTTGGCCATCTTATGACTTTTAGCCACTAGATCATCAGGCTTGTGAAAGATGTCCTTCACATACAAGTAAACTTCGTTTAGGTTAACATCGTCGGGATGAGTGAAACTGTACAAATCATTCTCGTTGATAGAACCCAGGAAATACCTGAGCAACAATTGCTGAACGATGGGATCATTTAGAGTGAGTGCATTGGCGGAGAGTTGCAGCTCCTCTCCTCTTGTGGGATTACCTACTTTGTGTACAATGGCTTTTTTTAGCAATACGTTGTCTATTCCTGTCATGCGGCAAAAATAAGGTAGCCAAAATGGAATGCCGCTGAAAATCGGAGATAATAAATGCCCGTGTGGGCAGGTATCATAGCATGTAAAAAATGGATATTTGACAGCAAAGAGGGATCAGCGCTTGTAATTTTTTTCATACAAAGCAATCCAGTCTTGTACGGTCATTTTTGTACATAGTTCGCCAATCAGGTCAAACGGAATCTGCTCCGGCTTTTTGAACCGTATGCAACTTTTGCCCATATCCAATTTGCTTTTCACCCGGATGCTATATTCATCAACAAACCATTTCAATAGTTTAGGGTCTGCGTACAGGCCCATATGGTAAACGGCGATAAAGTTTTTTTGTGAGGCAAAGGAAACGAAAGGCAGCGGCAATTCCGGGGTGCAGTGATAGCCCGCCGGGTAAATGCTATGTGGTACCACAAAACCGGCCATGCCATAACCCATTGCTTCTTTGAATCCTTTTGGCAAATTATCTTTCATAGCCTTGCGCAATTGCTCAAGGGCAACTTTACGATCGTCAGGTGCTTCGTTGATGTATTCTTTGATGGTAGTGGCAGTCGATTGCATGATATCTTTTTATCTAAATTAGCAATAAGCGCTCACTAAAGCAATCACTGCTATAACAGTTTATTTTTTTCAATAATATTTTGTACTTTTTAACCTCACCATATTATTCACAGTACTAAATTAATAGTCATGTACAAGTTACTTTCAATCGTAAGCCTAATGATGTTGTTTAGTTTTACCACGGCCGATAGCAAGGCTGATAGAAAAAACGCCATCAATTATTTCAAAGAGACCCGGCGAGCCCTTGCCAAAGAAATATCCGGCCTCACAGAAACACAGCTAAACTGGAAGCCGGCAGATTCTGTGTGGAGTATCGCCGATTGTGTAGAGCACATCGCCATCTCAGAAAAAAATCTTTTTGATTGGGCGATGTCCACGCTAAAGGAGCCAGCCAATGCAGGCAGACGGAGTGAGCTTAAAGCAGATGATGAAGGCGTTAAAAAAATGATTACGGATCGGAGTTTTAAAGTAAAAACTTCGGAAACATTTAAGCCAACAGGCCAATTTGGGAACACTGACGGAAGCCATAAAGCATTTAAAGAAAGGAGAACCGCTCTTATCAACTACATGAAGCACACTCAGGACGATTTGCGCAATCATTTTGCTACAACACCCATGGGGTTGTTGGATACTTACCAGTTGCTGATCTTTTTGAGCGGCCACACAAAAAGGCATACCATGCAAATTGCTGCCTTAAAAGCCATGCCTGGTTTTCCCAGTAGTTAGTACCTGCGACTTTTATTGTCCGGGGTATTTCCAGTACAGACTTTACTTTGTGTTGGGGGTAATGCTACCTTTAGCAAGACGCATAGGCCAACCACTTTAAATTTTTCCATTGTTCATCAATATTCATAGCCATTCTCCCGCTGGCAAGCGGGAGTTTGTTTTGCAAAATCTCCATCATAATTTCAACGAGGCTAACAAGCCCGGTTTTTTTTCCGTTGGAATTCATCCCTGGTACATTCAAGAAGATACCTGGCTACAACAGCTGCAAGAAATAAAAGTCTTGCTTGGTAAAAAGAATGTGCTTGCTCTCGGAGAATGTGGTCTTGACAGAGTTTGCAAAACTGATTTTGAATTGCAGAAAGCAGTGTTCATCTCACAAGTGCAGCTGGCCAATCAATTTAAAAAACCATTGATCATTCATTGTGTGCGTGCCCACGAGGATGTACTGCTCATCTTAAAAGAAATACCCGCCATGGTGCCGGTTATTTTCCATGGCTTCAATAACAAGCTGGCCGTAGCACAAAAAATATTAATGGCCGGCCATTGGCTATCCTTTGGCAAGGCCCTGCAGCAGCCGGGAATGAAAGCTGTTCTATTGGAAACTCCGCTCAACAAAATATTCCTGGAAACTGATGATGCTACCCTTCTCTTAGGGTCAATATATGCAGAAGCTGCAGCGGTGAAAAATATGACAGTAGATGAATTAAGTTTGCAAATTGAACATAATTTTCAAACTGTATTTAACAGGACGGTATGATGCATGATATGGAATGGCTGGGTAGGTCTCGCCTGCTAATTGGAAAAGAAAACCTGCAAAAGTTAGTAGAAGCGCACGTGATGGTGGTTGGTCTTGGTGGCGTTGGTTCCTTTGCTGCAGAATTCGTTTGCCGCAATGGTGTAGGTAAGATGACGATTATTGACGGCGATGTGGTAGACCCAACCAACCGAAACAGACAGCTTCCTGCATTGGCCACCAATCATGGACAGTCAAAGGCTGCCATCATGCAAGAAAGATTGCGCAGCATCAATCCAGAAATAGATCTCACCGTAATTCCATCCTTCATCAACCCCGAAATGGTTGCCCAACTACTGGCATTGAAACCAGATTTTATTATAGATGCCATTGACAGCGTAACGCCAAAACTAAGTTTTATCAAAGTAGCTTACGAGCATCAAATACCCATGGTGAGCAGCATGGGGGCAGGAGGGAAAATGGATCCTACCAAAATACAGGTAGCAGATATTTCAAAAACATTCAATTGTCCCTTTGCGCAGCAGCTCCGTAAAATGCTGAAGAAAGATAAAATTTACAAAGGGCTGGAGGTAGTTTTCTCTCCGGAAGAAAATGTAAAAGAAAGCCTGATGCTAACGGATGGAAGCAATTATAAAAAATCGGCCTACGGCACCATGTCCTATATGCCGGCGGCCTTCGGAGCTGTGGCAGCCTCCGTTGCCATTCGGAATTTGATGGCTAACAGATAATTTTTTCTCCAGCCTGCTATTTCAACAATTGGGTAGCAGTAACTTTGCAATAAAGAAACAGCATGACCAAACTTTCGGTAAACATCAATAAGCTCGCAACGCTTCGCAATGCACGTGGCCACAACAATCCAGATATCGTACAAGCTGCTTTGGACATCGAGCGCTTCGGCGCAGACGGCATCACAGTGCATCCCCGGCCAGACGAACGCCACATCCGCTACCAGGATGTATATGATTTAAAAAGTATGCTCAGCACAGAGTTTAATATTGAGGGAAATCCTACTGAAGAAAAATTTGTGAAATTGGTATTGGAAAATCGGCCGGCACAAGTTACCCTTGTACCAGATGCTCTTGGCCAACTCACCAGCAACCATGGATGGAATACGGTGGAACATGCAGACTATCTGAAGCAGATAATTGGAGTTTTTAAAAATGCGGGTATCCGTGTTTCTATTTTTGTAGATCCGATAAAAGAAATGGTAGAAGCTGCCAAGGCCACCGGCACCGACAGGATAGAACTTTACACCGAAATGTATGCTATGGGTTTTGCAAATGGGGAACCGGCAAAAGCAATTGCTCCTTATATAACAGCAGCTGAGATAGCCATTGAGCAGGGCCTTGGTATCAACGCCGGGCACGATCTGGATTTAAACAACCTTGGTTATTTTGCACAAAAGGTACCGGGTCTCTTGGAAGTTTCCATTGGGCATGCACTTATATGCGATGCCATTTACCTGGGCTTAGAAAACGCCGTGCAATTGTA
The DNA here is from genome assembly GCA_046597635.1 of Ferruginibacter sp. Classification (GTDB taxonomy): domain Bacteria; phylum Bacteroidota; class Bacteroidia; order Chitinophagales; family Chitinophagaceae; genus Ferruginibacter. The sequence continues at coordinate 14,171 of JBKJKD010000025.1, forward strand.
CAAACGTTGTGTAAAATAAAAGAGGTTCGCCGTTGTACAACTGGCGAACCTCTTATGAATATGTTTAAAAATCTTACTTGATCAACGAAGCTAATTTTGCTTCGAGTGCCGGGCCTCTCAGATTCTTACCAACTACATTTCCATTGGGATCTAACAAAAAGCTCTGCGGAATGCTGAAAATTTCAAACTGCTGAGATACCGCATTGTTCCAGCCTTTTAAATCGCTCACATGCGTCCAGGCGAGTCCGTCTGCTTTGATAGCTTCCATCCATGGTGCCTTTGCTTTATCCAGCGAAACACCTAACACGGTGAAATTTTTGTTTTTATATTTCTGATAGGTAGCCACGATATTTGGATTTTCCTGGCGACAAGGACCACACCAACTTGCCCAAAAATCTATCAATACATACTTTCCTTTAAACGATGCAAGGCTGATTTCTTTACCCGAAGTGTCGGCTTGTGAAAAATTTGCCAGGGGTTTTCCTATGGGATTTTTTTTGCTTTCCTTGATGAGTGTGGCAAGGTATGCTCCAATGGATGCCTCTTTGGTAGCAGCGGGCAGTTTGTTGTACATCGCTTCCAACTTGTCATTGTCAGCCGTAAGCTGGTTGTGTCTGTAAATGGCAAGGGGTGTTATATAAGAATCAGGATGTGTGCCAATGAAATTTTCGAATTCTGCAGCCGCCTTTTTTTGTGTGGCCGCATCAGCTGCATCGGGCTGGTTAAAAAATGTTTCGTACGGTTTAGCAACGTCATTAAAAGCAATAAAATCGTTGTGTGATGTAGATCCTTTAATGGTAGATTTTTCGAAAGCATCTTTTGTTCCAACAATGTTCACTTTGCTATTGTCTAAGAAAATACTCAGGTAAGGTGGTTGGCTATTTATGGCTACGATCCTAAAATCTGGAGCCGTCATTTTACCAGCCAATGAAAACTGGCCTTTTACAATTTTTCCGCTGGCCTCAGATGCCCCGCTGTTGGGATTGATGATATCTATAGAAGTGTTGTCCGGAAAACCGCTAATGCTGCCGGTAATACTGTAGCCATCCGACATCAAAACCGAAGTAGCTTTTGTGGCTTCGTTTTGGTTTTGCGCCAAACTAATAAGCGGTAACAAAGAAAAGGCGAGAAGATATTTTTTCATTTTTACTATTTGTGTGTGCAATTTAAGCTGTTTATGAAACGGAAAACATTGCCAGCTTATTATTAACAAGCTTTAAAGGTTTTTGATTTGGCCGATGAAGTGGGTGGTGGTTGCATGAATGTTATCACTGCCAGCGAGGGCTTTTATATAGGCACTTCCAATAATGGCTCCTGCTGCAAAGCGGCAGGCAAAATCAAAGGTTGCTTTATCTTTTATGCCAAAACCAATCAACACGGGGTTGCTAAGCTTCATATTTTTTATGTGGTTAAAGTAGGCTTCCTGGTGACTGCTGTCAGCATCTGTGCCAGTGGTGGCAGAAGAAGACACGGCATAAATAAAACCCTTGGATAACTTATCTGCAAGCCTAATTCTTTTGTCGCTGGTTTGTGGGCTGATCAGGAAAATAAAGTGCAACCCATATTTTTCAAAAATAGGTTGGTAAATTTTCTCATATTCGTACAAGGGCATGTCTGGTAAAATGATACCCGCCACACCCATGGCAGCAGCTTCCTTGCAAAAGTTTTCTACGCCATACTGCATCACGGGGTTTAGATAACCCATCAGGATAACGGGCACCGTTAGCCGATCTTTAATTTCTTTAAGCTGCTCAAATATTTTAGCTATACCAATGCCGTTTTCAATTGCCTGCATGTTGCTTTGCTGTATTACCGGGCCATCTGCAATGGGATCGCTGTAGGGAATACCCAACTCTATAATATCTGCACCGTTTTCCTGCAAAGCAAGCATTACGCTGCCAGTATCTTCCAAATGCGGAAAGCCAGCTGTGCAATAAATATTCAGTATATTTTTTTTGCCAGAGGCAAAAAGCACATCCAGCTTGTTTAAACTATTGTTGACGGCCACAGCTTGCATTTTTGACTTTTTCTCTTTGGGTGGGCTTTTCTTTTTCATGAATGTTTATTGGCAAGTTGGTGCATGTATCTGATACTATGGCAAACTCAGTAAGATTGTTCTATGTGTCAACGCCTGCCTTTAAGGTGAATATTCACCATTGACCATTCACAATTCACTTAACATTAGTTTATATACTTAAGATAAGTGGACAGATCCTTGTCGCCCCTGCCGCTCAGGCAAATAACTACCCTATCCGTTTTCTTAAAGGGAATATTTTTTAATACGTACAAAGCATGAGCAGTTTCAAGTGCCGGTATAATGCCTTCTGTTTTGGAAAGATCCATGGCTGCTTCCAGGGCCTCTTCATCAGTAGCACTCATAAATATTCCTCTACCGCTGGCAAACAAATTGGCATGCATCGGGCCAATGCCGGGATAGTCGAGACCGGCAGAAATGCTGTGCGGTTCTGTAACCTGGCCATCGGCTGTTTGCATCAGCAAACTTTTGCTGCCATGCAAAATGCCGGGTGTACCCAATTGCGTAGTGGCTGCAGACATACCTGAAAAAATTCCACAACCGGCAGCTTCTACGGCTACCAATTTTACCTTGGGTTCGTTTATAAAATGGTAGAACGCACCTGCTGCATTACTGCCGCCACCTACGCATGCTATCACATGGGTAGGCAACTTCTTGCCTGTTACCTTTTGCAGTTGTTGTTTTATTTCTTTGCTGATAACGCTTTGAAAACGGGCCACCATGTCAGGATATGGATGAGGGCCTACAACGCTTCCAATAATGTAATGGGTATCATCCGGGTGGTTGATCCAATCCCTGATGGCTTCATTGGTAGCATCTTTTAAAGTTTTACTGCCACTGATTGCAGGCACTACGGTAGCTCCCAGCATTTTCATACGAGCCACATTAGGGGCCTGGCGAACAATATCTTTTTCGCCCATATACACAATACATTCAAGGCCCATCAAAGCACATACAGTTGCTGTTGCTACACCATGTTGCCCTGCGCCGGTTTCTGCAATGATCCTTTTTTTGCCCAGGTGTTGCGCTACCAATACCTGCCCGATAGTATTGTTTATTTTA
>JBKJKD010000163.1:0-2821 GCA_046597635.1 Ferruginibacter sp.
ATTGTCTCTGCCAGCTCTGGCCAAAAAAGTTTCTCCCTGCTGGTAGTAATCATCTGCAGCTGCCTGTTTGGTTTCCAGCAACTCAGTATTAAAATTTTGTGGGGTCAGCAGTTTAAATGCTGCTGATGAATTGATGATGGCGTTGTACATTTCCTGCAGGTCATTGTATTCTCCCAGTATGTTATCCCAACGGCCAAGGTCTGAGCCAGACTGGTAACTTTTAATTTTTGCCAGTTTGCTTTGCAGCACACTCTTGTATAAAAGAGGCACAGCTTCCAGCGCCTGCTCATCTTTGCTGTTTTTGTTGAGGCGTTTTACGGCGTCAAACAAGGCTTTGTTTTCGTCGCTCCTTTCCAGGTAGCTTTTATTACTGCCGCAGGCGGTGAGCACAACAGCTAGTACGAGGGTTTGTAAAATGTGTTTCATGGCCGAAGATTTTATAAACATAGTATTCAGGATAAAGACCATTTTTTGATCAGGGAGTTTATTTTCAGTAAGTTATATTCATGTTAACAAGGATATGTAAGCAAATGATAAATTTAGCCACTTATCCTGCAAAAAATCCGTCCAACAACTTTTTAAAAATTTTTTAAAAAACTTTTTTCGCTGAAACCCTTTATAGTACTGCATTTAATCAATAACCTACTTCTATGTAAGTCCAGCTACTTTAAAATAAATGGTATTATGTGTTGCATAGTACTAAAAAGCTATTATCTTTGTTATGTGATACTGAAGAAAGGTAGGATAAAGCAGCAAAATCCGGAAGTAGCCGCAAAGCCTGACAATCTGAAGTTTTACAAAGTATAGCCATGAATAAATAATTTTTTGCAAAGATCTTTTTTACAACAGCCATTTTTACCAGCCATGAAAAGCAACTGTTGTAGAAGGGTAAAAACTGAAAGCCATGAATATTGATAACACAGCCAGCCAGATGCGAAAAGGGGTTTTAGAGTTTTGCATTCTATCGGTGATCAAACAGGGAGAAGCTTATCCCTCAGACATCATAGATAAAATGAAAGCAGCCAACCTCAACATTTTTGAAGGTACGCTTTACCCCTTGCTTACCCGATTAAAGAATGCTGAACTGCTCACTTACCGGTGGGTAGAAAGCAACAGTGGGCCGCCACGAAAGTATTTCCTGCTCACCGAAAAGGGTGCACAGTTTTACAACGAACTGGAAGCTACCTGGAACGAGCTGGCAAATGCAGTACAGGCGCTCACAGAGAAGCCTTAAAAAACTCAACAACCAAAATTAAAGTATAGCCATGCTTTTTTGGTACAACTCAACACCGAAACAACATTTAGCCATGATTGCTTACCCCACAGGGTTGCAACCAGACAAAACACTTACAATTATTACGTCATGAAACAGGTAATAAACATCAACTTCCAGGGGCAGGTAGTTCCTATAGAAGTTACAGCCTTTGATATCTTAAAACAATATACCGAAAGTTTGAACCGGTACTTTGCCAACGAAGAAGGTAAAGAAGAAATCATCAACGACATCGAAAATCGTATTGGAGAGCTCTTCCAGGAGCGTCTTAAAACAGGTGCAACCTGCATAACCGACGACGATGTAAATGCTATTATTAAAAGTATGGGTCGCCCCGAAGAGTTTGAAGCGGGTGAGCCAGGAGCCACCAGCAGCCAGGCTTATACAGCTGCCAGCAGTGCCGCACCAGAGAGTTTCAACAGCTACAATGCCGCTGGGTCTAAACGCCTTTTTCGCAACGAGAACAGCAAGGTAATAGGTGGTGTATGTAGCGGCATTGCCAACTATATCGGTATGGATGTAGTGGTAGTGAGGGTTATATTTATCATACTCTTCGGTGCCTTATTCATCCCTTACCTGGTATTGTGGGTAGCAGTGCCAAGCTCTGCATCTGTAGTAATAGGGAGCCCACGCAAAAGACTTTTTAGAGATGTAGATGACAAAATTATAGGCGGCGTATGTAGCGGTATTGCCAACTACTTTGGCATCAATGTGTGGATTCCCAGGGTATTGTTCCTGCTGCCTATCCTTAGCTTTCTTTCTAACGATTGGGGAAATTTTTCAGATGTTTTCCGCATCGGGTTTAGTCCTTCTGCTCTTATTATATACATCATCTTGTGGTTGGTTATTCCTGAAGCTAACACAACTTCAGAAAAACTGGAGATGAAAGGAGAGCGGGTAGATATGAACACCATCAAAAACTCTGTGGTAGAAGAAATGAGAGGTATGCAGCAAAGGGCTGAAAAATTTGGCCAGGATGCTAAAACCTTTGCAACAGACAAGAGCAAAGCGGTGGGCGCAGAACTAGCGCCTTTAGCCAAAAGAAGCAGCCGCGGCCTTGGTGATGTGATCATCCTGCTCTTTAAAGTGTTTGCATACTTTATCATTGGTTGCATAGCCATTAGTTTCATCGTTGCACTTTTTGGCTTCGGTATCGTATCTATCGGAATGTTCCCTGTTAAAGACTTTGTGTTGAGAGATGGATGGCAAAATGCGTTTGCCTGGGGCACGCTGATCTTCTTTATTGCAGTACCCATCATCGGCATCATTACATGGATCATTCGCCGCCTTGCAAAAATTAAAACCAGTCGGAGACTATTGCGTACTTCTTTTATAGCCATGTGGATATTGGGTATCATCTGTTTTGCAGGTCTGATTACTACGGTAGGAAGAGATTTCCGCAGCACAAGCTCTATCAATGAAGAAGCTGTGCCGCTCAGCAATCCGGCTTTAAATAAAATGGAAGTAACCACCCTAACGCCTGGCAAACAATATTACCGCAACCAGTGGTTTAGGATGGAACCCTTTTCTGCCATTGAAGATGACACC
>JBKJKD010000175.1:0-2541 GCA_046597635.1 Ferruginibacter sp.
CTCATCATGCCCGATCGTTTTAGCAATGGCGATGAGAGCAATGACAGGGTAGCCGGTATGCGGGATCAATCATTGCGAAGGGATACGGTGTTTAATCGCCATGGCGGCGATTTAAAAGGCATTCAAAATCACCGCCATGGCGATTAAACACCGTATCCCTTCGCAACGATTGATCCCGCATACCGGCTACCCTGTCATTGCTTTCATCGCCATTGCTAAAACGATCGGGCATGATGAGGTACATAAAATCTTTGCTGGTTACGCCTTGCGCAAAACGTTGCCCTTTGCCTGCCTGCCTTGCTTTTAGGGTGTACAAAAAAGTGGACTGCTTCCCTTTGTCGTTCATGGCTATGCGCACATCGCCCGGTTTTGCCGTGGGCAATACCTGCAGGTCGAGGAACACATAGTTGGGGTTTTCTACCTTAGATACTTTGAGCAATTTTACGCCGGGGTATTGCACCGTAAAGGTAGCGCTACCAATGGCAGTGCCATGCAGCATTACCTGCACCTGCTTATTTTTCATGCCTACCCACCAATGTGTAGGGTATGCTTTGATGGTTGTGGGCTGCGCAAGCGCAGGGAGTAAACTGTTACTAACGGCAAGGCATAGTAGCAAAAACTTTTTCATACTTAATTTTTATCATCGTCTGTTACTAATAAGGTTAAGAAGCCGGCAAGGATCATGGCCACACCACCCAGCACCAGGGTGTTCAGCGTATTGGCATTAAAAACTTTCATGGTAAAAAAGCCCAGGATACCGGCCGCCACAATCTGTGGTATCACAATAAAGAAATTGAACACGCCCATATAATACCCCATTTTATTTGCGGGCAGCGCATTAGACAGCATGGCATAGGGCATGGATAAAATACTGGCCCAGGCAATTCCCACCATACCCATAGACACAATGATATACGTAGGGTTGGTAATAAAATAAATGGAGATCAAACCAAGACCACCAATGACCAGGCAGATAAGATGCGTAATTTTTCGATTGGTTCTGTAGGCAATGAGGGGAATGATAAATGCGAACAAGGCAGCCACCCCATTGCGCACAGAGGAGCATACACTCAGCCAGTCGGCACCATCGTTGTATTCCTTTTGCACCCGATGCAGCTCCGTCTTTTCGGCTGCATTGGTGTTGCTGTTAAGCGTGTCTCCAAAATAATTGGCCAGGTTTACAGAAATCGTCACCGGGTTTTCGTTACCCCGGTAAGTTCTTATTTCATCAATGTCTGTTTGCAGGGCAGACAGTCTTTTGCGAATGCTTTTGTCTTGCTCTGCCTCTGTTGCGAGTGGCTGCCCGGCCCCAAGCCTTACTGCATCTGCCTTGAGCGCCCCTTCCATTTTATCTACCAGCGCCTTGTCTACTTTCATATCATACTTGTTGGCGGTTACGGCATTGGTGGCATATATCCACATAGCAAAAAGTGCAAACCAGGTAAAGAACTGCACAAAGGCCAGTTGCTTCATGGTCTTGGGCATTTTAAAAATGCCTCCAAAAGTTTCCCGCAGGGCATCCTTAAAAGTAGTCTCCTGCTTTTCTTTTTTGAAAGCCTCAATACTCTCCGGCGGAAATTCTTTGGTGGTAAAAACCGTATACAACACGGCCCCTAAAAAAGCAAAGCCGCCCAGGTAGAATGCCCATTTTACCGAGGGAGGAATTTGTCCTGCATCGGCGGTGTTACTCACGCCAAACCAGTTGGTAAATATCCAGGGTAGCAAGGCTGCAATCACGGAGCCAATACCAATAAAAAAGCTTTGCATTGCAAACCCGGAAGTACGTTGCTTTGGTGGCAACTTATCGCCTACAAAAGCACGGAAGGGCTCCATAGAAATATTGATAGAGGCATCGAGTATCCATAACATTCCCCCAGCTACCCACAGTGTGGGCGAATTGGGCATGATGAACAATGCGATGGTGGCCAGTACGGCTCCAATAAAAAAGTAAGGTCGTCTGCGGCCCCAGTACGGATGCCAGGTGCGGTCGCTCAGGTAACCAATAATGGGTTGCACCAACAAACCGGTGAGCGGCGCCGCAATCCATAAAATAGGTATTTCATCTTTGTTGGCACCGAGGGTTTCAAAGATCCGGCTTACGTTGGAATTTTGCAATTCAAATCCAAACTGTATTCCGAAAAATCCGAAACTCATGTTCCACAATTCCCAGAAACTGAGTTTCTTTTGTGCTGTTAAGGGCTGAGAAGACATAGCAATCGTTGGTTAAAATTTTAAAGTGTAAATAGTACACTTAGCTAAAAGTACAATATTTTATGGGCTGGCAATGAGTAGGAGGAAAATAAAACAGATCGCAGAAAATAGACGATAGATGTCAGGGGAGGATGTATGATGTTTGATCCCGATAGCTATCGGGAGATGTATGATGTATGGAGCGATGGAAAACCCAACGGGTTTGCAGTCTGGGCTTGCGCGGGGCAAAACCCGCTGGGTTTAGAGAGGAATTCAAACCCGTAGGGTTATCTCTACACAGAGCATGCACACAAAACCCAACGGGGTGTTCGAAAAACCCTACGGGTTTGC
>JBKJKD010000319.1:0-2510 GCA_046597635.1 Ferruginibacter sp.
AGCAGGCAGCAACCCTCTGCAGGTTTTTTCAAATGAGGCGGGGGTAAACGTGGCCTATTTAAAAGGTGTAACCAACCTCGCACCCACGCCGCAGTATCCCAACCAGGGGCTGGAGATTGGGGCTGCACCCAACAACTCCATTTTTCTTTCTGCCAACTACGGCCCCGTGTTAACCATTGCCAGCAATAACAATGTGGGCATCGGCACCACCAATCCTACCTATAAACTTTCCGTGAATGGTGCTATACGTGCAAAAGAAGTAAGGATAAATACAGGCTGGGCTGACTACGTTTTTGAAAAGAATTATGAACTTATGGATTTAAAGGACGTAGAACTATTTATCCTCAAAAATAAACATCTGCCCAATATTCCGCCTGCAGCAACCCTCATAAAAGACGGTGTTGATGTAAGCGATATGCAGACCAAGATGATGTCAAAAATTGAGGAACTCACACTGTACCTCATTGAAGCAAATAAAAGTATAGAACAATTGAAACAACGAATAATTATACTGGAAATGAACAAGCAATAATCAATCACCTTTTTAGAAAAATGATATGAAACATATTTTCTTATTTGGAGTTTTTACATTTTTTGTGTGGTTCGTTTCGGCTCAACATGTACCCAGAGAACTACAGCTAAAAATAGGAGGGAAAAAGAATTTAAAGGCCATCATGTATGAGGTAGAAAAATATTATAAAAATGAGGAAGCAGCAAAGCCGGTAATGGAGATAGAAGATAAAGAAACAGATTTCGAAAGTGATTTGCTGCATTGGAAACGTTGGGAGTATTTTAATCAAACCCGTTTAAAACCCAACGGCGACCTTGAAGATATAGCTGCAAAAAACTACAGCGCATGGGAGAGTGTAAATTCAGTCAATAGAAATATTGTTTCCACCGAAAGTGGTACCAATGCACTGTGGAATTTTATCGGTCCATTTAACTTACTTTACCAGGGCGGATTGTACCGGGGACATGGCAAAATAGACAGGGTGGTGTTTCACCCTACTGATCCCTTTACATTTTATACCTGTAGCAATAATGGTGGTGTGTGGCGCACGCAGGATGCCGGTATCACATGGACAAATATCACCTTTTACTTTCCCATTCAATCGGCCTCTGGGCTAGCCATTAACCCCACCAACCCCAACAACATGTATGTAATAACCGGGGATGGAAAAGGAGGCGGTGGCATGGCACAAAACTCCTGCGGCATTTGGGTAACCTATGATGGAGGGTTCAATTGGGTAAAAACCAGTTTTAACAACAATGCGCAATCAAGAATTTTTGCCGGCTATAAGATCATGATAATGCCAGGTTCACCTAATATTTTATTTGCTGCAACCAGGAGTGGACTTTACCGAACCATAGACGCAGGCAACACCTGGGCGCTTGTATTAAACGGCCCATTGTTAACGGATAACAGCACACCTATTTACGATGTAGAATTTGACCCTGCTAACCCGGCAAGGGTTTATGCCTCAGGCTTTGGCCGCTTTTATATGTCCATAGACAATGGAGCTACTTTTCCGGGTGCCCAGCAAACAGGCCTGGCACTGAACCGTATTGAAATTGGCGTATCTCCGGCAAATGCAAATTATGTTTACTTATTTGGCGGCCCCTATGGAGCGCTCAACAGCAACACTTTTGGTGGAATTTTTCGTTCTTCTACCAAAGGAGCGGCAGGTAGTTTTTCAGTAAGGGCCAATATGCCCAATGTATTATGCTGGAATACCAATGGCGTTTTTACCAACGCTTCCGATGGCGACCAAAGCAACTACGACCTGGCTATAGCTGTGTCGCCCACCAATGCAGAAGCGATTACTACCGGTGGTAAAATAGTTTGGGGCAGTACCAATGGTGGAACCAATATGGTAAACAGAACCGTTTTTAATGAAGATAGCGGCATGGTAAAATACATTCACCCCGATGTTCAGGATGTTGCTTACAACCCATTAAACGGTCATTTATTTGCCTGCACAGATGGTGGCATTTATCGAAGTACAGACAATGGCGTAAGCTGGAATGACCTTAGCAATGGCATTCATTCCACTACATTCTATCATATGGCAGCGGCACCATTTGATGTGAACAGGGTGCTTGGCGGCACACAGGATAATGGCGTAAAATACAAATCAGGAGCGGGCGACTTTGCACACATAACCGGTGCCGATGGTTTCGATTGTTCGTTTGGCCCTTCGGCAGGCTCCTCTGTTTATACCACAGTAAATTCGTCTATCGTAAAATTTGATATCAACGGTACAAGCCAAGGCGTATCATCTCCTACAAACCTTTCTTTTTTTCCGGTGATAGCGGCAGATCCCGTTACAAATAATATTGTTTACGTAGCGGGTGGTGCAGCCGGAGTGCAGCGGTCCTCCGATGGCGGTGCCAACTGGACGCTGGTGCTCAATCAAAATATTCAACAGAGTATTTGTATCAGTGCAAACAATAGCAACAGGGTTTATGTAACCAGCTTGAATTCCATTTTTAGAACAGACAACAGCGGC
>JBKJKD010000116.1:0-12636 GCA_046597635.1 Ferruginibacter sp.
ATTTATTCATGGCGAAAAAGTAATGATAGCCCGGATGGAATTTGAAGATGGATTTACAGTTCCCTGGCATTCTCACGACAATGAGCAAATAACCGAAGTGCAGGAAGGCACACTTCGCTTTTGGTTTGATGATGATGAAGAAAATCCGCTGGACATCTTTGCAGGCGAAGCCATCATTATTCCAGGTAACCGCAGGCATAAGGCCCTGATGATTGGTAAAGTGATTGAAACAGATACGTTCGCTCCGCCACGCCAAGACTGGATAGATGGCTCCGATGCTTACTTGAGAAAGTAGTTGATAAAAATGAAAGCAACATCATAAATTATAGAAATGGATTTAGGCATAAAAGATAGAGTAGCGTTGGTGCTGGCCTCCAGCAAAGGGCTCGGTAAAGCCGTTGCCATAGAATTGGCAAAGGAGGGTGCAAAAGTGGTGATATGCGGCACGGATGTATCGGCATTGGAAGCTACCAAGGCGGAGATAGAAGCGATTGCACCCAATAAAGTTGCATCAATTGTTTGTGATATTACAGATGAAGCCCAGCGCAGAAACCTGGTAGAGCAAGCTGTAAAAACCTTTGGTAACATTCAAATTTTAGTGACCAACACGGGTGGCCCTGCCTCCGGTCCTTTTGAACAATTTAATTTAGACGATTGGAAGCATCTTTATAATTTGCTTTTCCTAAGTGCTGTTGATATTATTCAACAAGTACTTCCTGCTATGAAACAAAATGGTTTCGGTCGCATCTTAACGATTACCTCAGTGGCCGTTAAACAACCTGCGGATAATTTGATTTCTTCCAACGCAGTGCGAACAAGTTTGTTGGGTCTGGTAAAAAGCCTGTCCAACGAAGTAGCCGTGCACGGTATCACCGTAAATAATCTCTTGCCGGGCTATACCCATACCAACCGGCTGGCAGGTCTGATTGAGAAAAACCCAAAAGTGAATGAAGTAAAGGAAACGATCCCCATGAAACGGTTTGGCTCACCCGAAGAGTTTGCAGCTGCAGCTGCTTTTTTGGTAAGTGAGCGGGCAAGTTATATCACGGGGCAATCTTTGGCGGTAGATGGTGGATGGATAAAAGGGCATTAAGTGTACTGAAAGACCTTAACATCATCAACATTCAGCTGTGGCCACGAAAAAGATAAAAGTATTAGTGGTTATTTTAAATGGCCATACTTTATTCTACGATGACATTTCAGGACACCAATTTATTAATTAATGGAAAATATAAATTGCATCCGAAATTTTGGCCATCTGGCTAATGAAGTATTGTAAATGTGATACCTGGATTTACTACCAAATTTGCGCCAGGCCTTAAGTTAACACTTCTGCAGGTTGCAAACCCATTTACTAACACTGTTCCAAACGGAATTATAACATCAGTGTTTCCGTTCGGTACTTCCCCACAACTCCAGTTACCAGGCTCATTCCAAAAGTTATTTACGGCCCCGGTAAATTCAGACAAAATACAGGGCCAAATTTTCCTTGTGAGAATTGCCCCATTATCACCTGCAAGGAAAACTGATGAGTCAGGTGTATACGTGATCACTTTGCAGTTAGGATACTGAAACTCATTGTAATTCTCCCATGTGTATCCACTATCCAAGGAAGTCAAAATGGTATTATATTCACCTGTTAAAAAGGCAACCTTACCATTAAAAAACTTCACCGTAAAAAAATCACGGTAAAATGCCGAGGGTGATACTGAGGTCCATGTTTGCCCACCATCCCGGGTTAATTTTAAATTGCCTTGGGTACCTGCCACAACGCCCGTGGTGGGGCTTGTGAAGTCAAAAGCCTTAATGTCTCCACTTGCTAATTCCAATACCTGATTCCAGGAAGCTCCCCCATCAACTGTGCGGAACAATTTGCTGGTAGAAGTTCTTGTACTGGCATATCCCAAAAATTCTGTAAGAAACTGGATTTTGAAAAAGTTTTGGTAAATGCCAACTTCAACCCAGCTATTTCCACCATCCGTTGTTTTGAATAATCCATAGGCGTAACTGGTTCTCATTGATGCAAATCCTATTACACTATTAACAAAGCTTACCCCAGAATAATACTCATAACCTGAAGGGGTAACAGACCAGTTCATCCCTCCATCGGTTGTTTTAAAAAGTTTGGCTGGGTACGTTGATAAGACGATACCAGTATCCTCGCTAAAAAAGAGACAATGACTGGTGCCAGTGTACGAATCACCTGGAACTTGAAACCCAAGTTTATTCCAATTTTTGCCCTTGTCGATGGTTTTATATATATTTCTGCCATTTAAGGCGTAACCCACATTATTACTTCCAAAGGAGATATCACTAATAGTAGAATAAGTAGGCGAAGAACTTGTAAAAGTAGAACCACCATCATTTGTTTTTAAAATCCTACCTCTAAGGCCTGCCACGAGCCCATAATCAGCGTCGAAAAAGAACTCGGTGGACAAGTCAAAGCCCTGATAGCGGGGTCCAGGATTTACATTTACCCAAGTGGCACCTGCATCCATCGACCGATACACCATTCCATATTCAGCAACTGCAAAAATCTTGCTCTGGTCTACATAAAAAAAATCATAAAGCCTGTCGTTTACGTAACCACTGGTCCAGGTTGCACCCCCATCGGATGTTCGTAAAACCAAGTCAAACTCTCGGAAAACAAGCCCATTATTGGCATCGTAAAACTTAATAGTTGACACGAATGAAGTTGAAGTTACTGAGTAAACATTTTGCCAGCTTATACCGCCATCTGTAGTTTTGAGAATACCTGCCGGAGTGGATGCGTATCCAACATTTGTGCTCACAAAATCCACATTCGTCGTATTTTTTAAAGTAGTAAAGGTTACCTGCCAGGTGTTGCCCCGATTTGAAGTTTTAAAGATTCTGCCGAGGATAGGATTAAAAAGAATGATCGTGTCACGGCTAATTACATCTACTTTTAAATAGTTGTCAACAGAGCCAGTAGACTTAGCTTCCCAGGTTTTTCCATTATCAGCGCTAATGTTCAGAACTCCATTATATCCGGCAATCACACCCGTAGAATCTTTCAAATCCATAACAACGGCCCCGGGAAATCGTCGTTGATTTGTCCATGTGTTACCACTATCAACTGTTTGGAGCAACTCTGAGTTTGCATTGAATAAGAAACCTGTATCACGGTTTATAAAAATCATTTTGTTGTTTGAGTAACCGGATGGCTTGGGATTGAGCCATTTAAATTGCGCTCTTGCAAACTCGCCGAGCATTAAAAAAAATAATAGTGTAGCTAGGAACTTTTTTAAGAAGGATGTAAGGCTTGAAGATCCGGAAAGATTGTGCCAGGTAAAAATACTTGGCCTTTTCGTGACAGAGGGAACAAAAATGCGGCTGTTAAACGAAATAAACTTCATAAGGCAATAATAGGTGAATGACAGATATTAGTTCGATCACCAATGTTACAGGATTTTATCAATAAAACTATCCAGAAGCGTCTGATTCTCAAATTTTCACTCTTATATCTTGAAAATTACTTTTAATGAACAAATAAATTGATTCCTGATAGTTATGGTCTTCAAATTTTGCAGGAGTTGAATACTGCCATAGTGGTAAATAGTAATTTGTTATTAGTTCAAGCCGGGAAAATCCTGCTTAACCAATTTAACTGTTTGGGCGTATTCTTACCATTACATCTGTAGCCGTTAAACAACCTGCGGAAAATCTCATTTCTTCCAATGCTGTGCGAACCAGTTTAGTAGGTTTGGTAAAAAGCCTGTCCAACGAAGTTGCCGTGCACGGTATCACCGTAAACAATCTCTTGCCGGGATATACGCAGACCAACCGCCTAACAGGTCTGATTGAAAAAAACCCAAAAGTGAATGAGGTAAAAGAAACCATCCCGATGAAACGGTTTGGCACACCCGAAGAATTCGCAGCTGCCGCTGCCTTTTTGGTAAGTGAGCGGGCAAGTTATATCACGGGGCAATCCTTGGCGGTAGATGGGGGTTGGATAAAGGGGCATTGATATTCCTTAATAGTCTTATTTTTTTTGCAACCCTATGGCAATTGAAATTATATTTGGCATTAAATAATAAACCCAAACTCTATGAAAAAATTATTGTTAGCATCTTTCCTTGTAGCCTCTTTTGTTAGTTACTCGCAGAAGTTTAAGTACGAGATTTTTGACGAAAGCAACTATAGTGTGCCAGAATCTATGACTCCAGCAAAAGACGGCTTTCTTCATTTCCAAATAGATTTTAACCAAAAAGCTTCGCTCGCTGGCTTAGGGATCAATAAGCTTCGTATGGGGGTTAAGATAAATAAGCTGGATGCATCGCTAAAATTGATCAGTTCCAAAGAATTTCTAAATGGTGAAAGAAAATTGCTACCGGGCCTTTATGATTTTTTTAAATTTAACAACAATCATTGCATCGTGTACCAGGATGTAAAAAACGCCGATGTATTAGGAAATCTCAAGATGGCAGTTATAGACGAAACAACGTTGGCTGTGAAAAGCGAAACTACTTTGCTGGATCTTGATAAATACAAAATTAATTATGAAACCAAATATGTGGTGAGGGATCAAATCAAAACTTATGAAACACAACTGAGCCAAAGTGGAAAGATGCTGCTTAGTATGACGCAACCACAAACTGAAAAAGGAGAGAAAAAGCAAATATTTCTTACGGTATTTGATGAGAATCTGAAAGTGGTGATGGACAAAAAAATTGTTTTTAAAGAAGACATGGTATATATTAAATCGTATGTGTGTGATGACAACGGCAATGTTTTCATCGGCTATGCGTGGTCGTACGAAGGCGAAAAAATAAAGAAGGGAATGGTTTTGGAAGAAACCTTTAAAGTAATGATTGTAAAACCCCAAACCACAACTAACCAAATTTTACCCGTCGAGCTGCCGGGGTACAGCTTTGCAAGACTGCGGTTGGCGCACTCGCCAGTTCAAAACAAAGTCTATCTCACAGGAATTTTAAACCAGGCATGGGATGATCATTTCTCAGGGATGTTTCACACCACTATAGATTTGACCAGTATGAAAATGGAAAAGGTTATTAGAACCGATTTTACCAGCGATCTAGTGAAAAAGTTTGATGATGATGGCTATGCAAGCACCAAGGCAAATAATTATGGGTTATCAAGAAACTTTGAATCCAGCACTGCCGTTAGGGGTGACGGAACCGTTGATCTTATTGTTGGTTATGAAAAAGTGGCCCGGCAAACGATGGATTCCAGGGGCAGGATGAACCCTAGCAGTAATTATTATGCAGGAAGTATTCTGGATGCTCATATTGTAGACAATAAAGTCATCTTTAGCAGGATTCCCAGGGATATGTCAAGTCCGGACGGTTCTGAATACCTCAATTTTACAACCTTTAGCAAGGATGGCAGCCTTACTTTGCTATACAGCGAAAACGAAAATAATATTGAAAAAAGCATTGATGAAAAGGCAAGGTTTTCGATAGTATACAAATCGGAAGTTTGCGCTGCTACAATAAGCAGTGATGGAAAAGTAAAAAGAGAATTACTTCTGAAAGGTTTCCAGGCTAAAATACTTTGGCTGCCCAATAGGGTATTCAGCATTTCTCCCAATTCTTTTTTGGTACTTTTTCAAAAGCTAAATTTTGCATCAATGGCTACCGGCAACGCAAAATATGCTAGGGTAACTGTGGACTGAAATGCAGGAGTTTCTGTCCAATTTTGATCGGCTTTGGACTGGATTCTTCGGGGCAACCGGCAAAAACAAATTGCTGTTACGCAGAAAGAAAATTTTACCTAAATTTTATTGGGCACTTAGCGTTGGGTCCAATGCAGAAATATAAAAAAGTCATTAACGAAGTAGCTCTTTATGGCATCACGGTAAATATGTTATTACCGGGATAAAGGCATACCAATCGTCTCGAAAGTTTGATTGCGAAAAACCCGAAAGTGAAGGAAGTGAAAGAAACCATCCCGGTGCAATGGTTTGGCACACCCCAAGAGTTTGCTACTGCCGCCGGTTTTTGGTAAGTGAGCGGGCAAGTTATATCACGGGGCAATCCTTGGCGGTAGATGGGGGTTGGATAAAGGGGCATTGAGTTTACTTCCAAGCAATGTTTACAACAGATCAACTTGCGTATTAATTATCAAGCTGCTTTGATCTCTGCCAAACACTTTTCTTGCCATGATCTAATTTTTTTGGTTACCATTCGAGGTCCGGTCGCTACGCTCAATTATGCTCTTAAGCTGAAACATAGGGAAGGCATAGATTCATTTTCGTAATTCTTTTTTAGAAAAGCAGCCACAATCTTTCATCCGTCCCATACATTTCTTTGCAAAGTAAATTACATCGAATAACTCCCTAATTACACTTCTGGCAATACCATTGGTTTTCACACAGATTCTTCCTTTTACGCTGGTCATCTAATATTCCGAAAATGGAGACCGGCACCGGAATCAGCACGTAATTTTAGCCAGCACATTGACCATAGACCCTCATTTCATCGAACATTTTTGGCAGTTGAACGAAAGGTTTCCCATATTCTTTTTTCATAGCAATAATTTTTATAATGTTGCGTTTACAACCGGATTGACGGTAAAAATACTACCCATAGTTTTCAGTATTTCTACTTAAGCGGTTGCCGCTCGTTCAGCCTTAGGGATGACTGAGTTGTTTAAAACTTTTTTAATACTGCCAAGTACAATGCGTATTGCGTGTATTTACAGCTATTTAAACGAAATCAAAACTCATGAAACAAGAAAACAAAAAATTCCGAAGCATCAGGCAAGCGCTCATTGCCTTTATGCTAGTCCCCTTTGCCGGTTTGGCACAATTCTCACCAGGATTACCCGCAGCTTTCGGCATAGATGGAGATGTACTCTCCGGCCAGGCACAGAATATTTCCGGACCTTCCTCCCAGGGAAGTTTCGACTGGTTTCGTAAAACTGGTAATGGCCCCAATGTAGGCTACGGCATCATCGACACCGTTGGTACATCCATGTATTCATCCCAGATTGCTACTGCACAAAACATCAGTTTTACCCGAGGCATGGCGTATTCGAGATATTCGGCAGTAAACGGCTATTTATTACTCGATGCCCGTTATTCACGTGATAATTTCGGCTATTCGGCTGCGAATGGCCAGAAAGACTTTACGACATTTACTGGTGGATCTAAAAATGGCGATAATCCCTTGTCATGGAATACCACGCCTAATGGTTCGACAGTGTCAGATAAAGCAGACATCGTTGATACCTACATACACATGCGTAGAGACGGCACTGTTATAAACAACAGCAACCCAAGCGCACTTATTTTAGCCCTGGGAATTAGTACCGTAGGTAACACTGGAAGCCGTTATATAGACTTTGAATTGTTTAAAGAAAGAATTGCATACGATCCCTCTTCAGGAAATTTTGGTAATTCCGGTTTGGCTACCTACGGTGGTCATAGCACATGGGAGTTTAACTCCAATGGTACGGTAAAAGAATTAGGAGACATGGAAGTATCCTTCAGTTTTGGTACAGCGGGGGTTACGGATATTGCGGTATACATATGGGTGCCACAGTCAGTCTACAACAGTTTGACGCCAGCAGGTTTTAATTTTGCTCCAAATGAGTTTTATGGGGCCGGCGTAAACGCTGCCTATGGTTATGCACGAATTACACCGAAAAATAGCAACCTTTTTCGAACATGGGCAAGCAACTCAAGTGGTAACACACAAAGCCCTCCGTGGGGGTCTAACTCCAAAGCAAACGGTAGTGCTACAAACGGGTACTTTTCCACCCAGTATGCTGCTCATGACTTTGCAGAAGTAGCGATTGACCTCACTACCCTCGGCATAGACCCAGCAACATCAGTTGGAAGTAACCCATGCATACCACCATTTACTCGTGTAATGGCAAAAACGAGGTCTTCGGCTTCTTTTACCTCAGCCTTACAGGATTTCACTGGTCCTTACGAATTTTTAGATGCACCGCAGGTATCTGCTCAGATAGCAACGCCAGGTGTATTGAAGTGTAATACAACCAGCGTTACCCTGTCACCTGCTGCCAGTGTAGCGGGGGCAGTTTACAAATGGACTACCGTAAATGGGAACATCGTTTCAAACCCAAATACCAACACAGTTACAGTAGATAAACCTGGCAAATACTATCTGAGTGCTGCAATAGTAGAAGGTTGTCCAGCAAATATAGATAGCACGGTGGTAACCTCAGACTACTTTAAGCCAGTGGCTTCCGCCTATACACTTGGGCAATTAGATCCAAACAACATCTTTTCTACTGTAGGCTTACAGGGTGGAGATGTAGCCGCAAGTAATTTTGCTACACCCTTTGGCGGGTCTGCCGGCTTAAACTGGAAATGGACCGGACCTAATGGCTATACAGCCAACACAAGGAATGCTTCCGTAAACACAGTTGGTATCTACAAATTAGAGTTAACAGAAAGCAGGAATGGTTGCAAGGATACGGCCATTACACCGGTACAAAACCTATTGGTATTGCCATTGACCCTTGGTGAGTTCACCGCTGCGTACAAAAATGGTTTTACAAGAATGAGTTGGTTTACCTCAGCCGAATACAACACTTCTTATTTTGAAATTGAAAGAAGTAGTGATGGTATCAATTTTAAGCCTGTAGGTAGAGTAAGTGCCAACGGAAATAGCAACAGCAGATCCGATTACGGGTTTTCAGATATTTTAACGCCAAAAGGACTAAGCTATTATCGTTTGCGCAGTGTTGATGTGGACGGCACTTTTACTTTTAGTAAAGTAGTCGCCATAAATTCAGGTGCAGTAGGTATCAGCCTATTGCTTGTTTACCCAAATCCTTTCGGACATAAAGTGCAGGTAAGGATCGAATCTGAGAAAGCAGATAACATTCAGATACGCCTTCTAAATTATGCAGGCGTAGTTATCAGGTCGCAGGCAGAAAAAGTGCAGAACGGCATCAGCGATATTGAAATCAAGAATGTGAGTAATCTTGGGCCAGGCATGTACGAATTACAGATTATTGCTAAGTCAAAATCTTTCAGCACTAAAATAGTAAAACAATAAAATAAGTTGATATAAATATTAACGCTTTAGCAGAACCGTTTCCCGTGGGAGCGGTTCTTTTTTGTAGTGGATTAGCAGAATCATTAAAGCTGTTGCAAAAGCCAGTAGCCGCATCTACCTGCACAGGTTGTTGCGAATATGAAAGTCTATCTGCCGTGGTATTGCACACAGCCCCTAATCCAAATTATCCAGGTATTTATACCCCGAACCAGTGTTCAGCAATAAAACTTGTTCGTGTGCTGCAATTATTTTTTGCTCTTGCAATTGCAAGAGTGCTTTCCATGTGGCAGCACCCTCAGGGCTAATAATGATGCCTTCTGTTCTGGCAATTTCTTTTACACCGCTCACAATATCTGCTTCACCAATGGCAAGTGCAGTTCCGCCCGATTCTTGAATTACTTCCAGCATCATATCCATTCCAAAGGGGTAGGGTACTGCCAGTCCGTTGGCAATGGTTGCTGTGGGTGTAAACATGGTTTTCCAGTTTTCTCTGTTGTGGAGTGCGTGTAATATGGGCGCACAGTTTTGCGATTGCACCGCTATCATCCGGGGCAGTGGACCGGTAAGCCAGCCCATGGCCTTCATTTCTTTAAATGCTTTCCACATACCAATGAGTCCTGTGCCGCCACCAGCCGGGTAAATGATCACATCGGGCAGTTGCCAGTTAAGCTGTTCTGCTATTTCGTACCCCATGGTTTTTTTACCCTCAAGACGGTAAGGTTCCTTAAGTGTGGAGACATCGAAGAACGTATTGTCTTTATTTACTTCGGAAACCTTTTTTGCACAGTCGTTTATCAGTCCATCCACCAAGATCAATTCTGCGCCATACAATTCGCACTCCTGCTTAAAGATCGCTGGTGTGTGAGTGGGCATTACTACCGTACAATGAATGTCTGCCTTGGCGCAATAGGCAGCCAATGCTCCACCTGCATTACCTGCCGTGGGCACAATACATTTAGTTATACCAAATTCTTTCGCCTTGGACACTGCTACACTAATACCCCTTGCTTTAAATGATCCGGTGGGGTTTGCCGTTTCGTCTTTCATCAGCAAGGTATCAAAACCGAAGCGGCCTGCCATCTTGCGTAGATGCTGAATGGGCGTCATGCCCTCGCCAAGACTTACAATATTTTTTTTGTCAAATACTGGTAACAAGGCTGCATAGCGCCACATGCTGTTGGTAGACTGTGACAAAACCGATGGTGAAGGTGCAGAAGCAAGGTCGTAATTAACCACCAATGGCTTGTTACAACAGCTGGCATAGCCGTTGATTTCGGCGAGCTCGTATGCATTGTTACAGTTAGAGCAAAAAAGGCCGGCAGCTAAACTGAAGGGCCTGGTAAGTGTTTTCATACTCCGAAACTACAAACCATACTATAACTAAAACAATCGAATAGATTATAGGCCATAACCAATAGTTATACGGCGTTTTTACAGAACCGTATAAAAGCTTTGTTGAGTTCGTTGTTTTCGGTACCGTGCCGCTGTATGAAAAAGAAATTACGGATGATCTGGAAGTTCTCTATTTTAACAGTAACAAGGTCGCCATCTCTTAATTCTTTCAATACCGAACCCTTTGGTAAAAAGCCAAGGCAATTGTCTTCCCTCAAAAAATTCTTTAGTGCTTCTGTACCTGCCAGGCGTACATTTACATTGAGAGCGGAGAGTTTAACGCCATGCTTCTCCAGGTTGTATTTTAATGCGGCCAATGTGCCGGAACCCTGTTCTCGTAAAACCACCGGATAGTTTTTTATTTCAGCCACGGTGAGAAATTTCTTTTTTGCCAATGGACTTTTGGCGCTGCATACCGCAATTACTTCGTCTGTAGCAAACGGCTGATAGTAGATGGCAGCATTTTTTTTCTTTCCTTCTACAATGCCAATGTCTATGTCATGATCGGCCAGGGCTTTCACAATGGTATCAGTATTGCGATTCAGCATACTTATTTTTACTTCGGGAAATGTTTGGTGAAAAGCTGATAATATTTTGGGGATGATATACAAGGCAACGGTGGTACTGGCTCCCAGTTTTAGTTGTCCTTTGGCCTTTAACTGATCATGTAGCACGCTCATTTCAAACTCCAGTTCATTCTGTATTTTTTTTGCTTCCTTCAATCTCTGTAGCAGTAAAGTACCGCCCCTGCTCAGTTGTATGGTATTGCCTTTTCTTTCAAAGAGTGTTGCCTTATAAAACGACTCCAGCGCTTTCATATGTTTACTAATGGCGGGCTGGCTGATGAACAATATCTCACTTGCTTTTGAAAAGCTGAGCTGGGTAGCTACTTCAATAAATATTTCGTGACGTGTAGAAAGCATATCGTATGTTTAATTTTACCAATCTTTGTGCAAGTACAGAATCAATTCATCCCAGATTTCATAGGTTTGCAAGCTATTCAATTTCAGCAAGCGAGCCGTATGCTGTAATATATTTTGCGTAAAAATGGGAAATCCACAAAAAATAAAATTTAGAAATGTCATAGACTTTCTAGAAAGTTTGCCAGAGGATGAAATAAAGATCGTAGAAATCTTGAGAGAATTAGTTTTAGAAAGCATCCCAAACTGCAAGGAGAAACTTGCTTACAACGTACCGTTTTATTACCGGAATTCCCGCATTGTGTTCATCTGGCCAGCATCCGTGCCGTGGGGCTCAGTAGAAAAGGGGGTTGCGTTTGGTTTTTGCAAGGGCACGCAACTTTTTGATCTCGATACAACAGACAAGAAAACGGTAGGTCGAAAATTATTCACGAGCGTAAGAGATATCAATCAGGATGAAATCAGGAGCTTGTTGTACGAAGCTGTTTTGCTGGATGAGCGTGACCACGAAAACAAAAAACGAGTTGAATAGCTGCGGGGCTTACAACAGTTGGTAAGATAGCATGCTATGTAAATAGCAGTCTTTGCGTCAAAACAGCAAGTATCTTATCAGTATTATATTTACGCAGTTAAATCAATGTATGAGTATTAAAAAAAAGGTTTGGCTGGTAGTAGCTGCAATTGTCTTGGTGGCCATTGTTTCCGATGCCATACGCTATGCCAAGCCCGGCCCCGATACAAAAACTATCGTGCAAGCTGCTGGCAGCTTTTCCTCACAAGAGGGTGCAACTTTCATAGCAGTGTACAATGCCTACGGCGGTATTTTTCCCGGCCTGGCGGATATGGTTCACAAAATAGCAGCACCCGGCAGTTACCCCTGTAATTTGTGTTATCAGGCCTTTGGTAATTTTGGGATGAAACCGCAATGGAAAAGTTTCTTAGATAGCCTCCCTTTCGAAAAAACAGCATTACATAAAGAGAATTTTAAAAAGAATTACGAGCCAGCAACCGTGGAGCTACCCGTAATTTTGCTAAGCAACGCAAAAGGCACGCAGGTATTAGTGAGCGCCGCTGAACTCAATAAGGCCACTTCTTTGGAAAGTTTAATAGCGATTGTAAGGAGTAAATTGGGAGAAGAGGAAAAGTGAGATGAGGGATTTGATGGTGGTGGAAGGTCAGAGGTGAAAAGTGAAAGGTGAAAAGTGAAACGTTGTTGCACCAAAATAAAACTGAAAAAACTAATCGACTGTTGGCTGTTTGTAATTCACAATTTACCCTGCAATTTAGATACGCTGGTTCTTACTGTCCCC
>JBKJKD010000172.1:0-2694 GCA_046597635.1 Ferruginibacter sp.
TGCAGGATTACAAGCTACGTTTACCGATGTAAATGTAGCAGGCCCTTGTGAGGGATCAAGGATCATTACAAGAACCTGGAGCTTGGTAGACAACTGCGGTAATGCAGCAGCAACCCAGGTTCAGATTATTACAGTAAGTGATAATACAGCACCAACCTTTACCCGTCCTGCAGATATAGCAATCAATTCAGGAATCGGTTGTATATACAATGCAGATCCTTCTGTAACTGGTGATGTAACCAATGAAGCTGACAACTGTTCTACGGGCTTAAATGCAACATACAGCGATGTCACAACAACTGGCCCAATTGCTGGATCATTCGTGATAACAAGAACCTGGAGCCTGATAGACAAATGTGGTAATGCTGCAGATAATCAGGTACAGACAATCACGGTCACTGATAATTCAGCACCGACATTTACAGCACCTGCCAACATCACCATTTATACAAATGCAACTTGCGGATACAACGCATCTGTAGCAGCAACGGGTGATGTTACCAATGAGTCTGACAATTGTAGCGGCAGTGGCCTGCAAGCTACGTTTATGGATGTAGTTGGGTTTGGCCCATGCGAGGGTACCCGGGTCATTACCCGTACCTGGAGCCTGGTTGATGCTAATGGAAATGCCGCTCCAAACCAGGAGCAAATAATAACGGTAAGTGATAATACAGCTCCTGTTGTTAATGCACCATCAACCACTTCGCTGGATTGCCTGGCCGACCTGCCGGCCCCAGCTACGAACGTGGCCGGATTCAATAATCTTCCGGATGCAAGTGCCAGTGATAATTGTAGTGGTATCAACCTGCAGGTAACATCTGTAACCGGAGCTTTAACCGGTAGTAGTTGCAATGGTTCTATAACACGCACTTACACGATTACAGATGCATGTGGAAACAGCACGACCGTAAACCATTTGTTCAACATTATTGACAACACTCCACCAACAGCCATTTGTAAGCCATTCACTGTTGCCTTGAGTGCAGCAGGAACAGCAAGCATTACAGCCGCCGATGTTAACAATGGCAGCTATGATAATTGTAGTGCAGTTGCTATAAGTGTAATACCATCTACTTTCAACTGTTCTAATATTGGTAACAACATTGTTACTCTTTTTGTGACGGATGCCTGTGGTAATGTATCATCTTGCGCTGCCACAGTAAACGTTACAGGTGGCTCACTCTTCCAATATGTGATGTTGGCAACAAAGGAAGTACAAATGCGTAAAAATAATATTGTTAGAAGCGGTGGTATTGGTATAACAACAGCCACAGGTAGTGCCAAAATTGAAGATTTCTCTTTTGTGACTGCTGCCGGAACGTTTGTAGAGGCGAATAATATTACCGTAAGTTCAAACAGTGCGGTAACAACCAAAATTTATAACACCGCTGCTGCAAGTGTGCCAGCTTTTGAAACAAGTGCCCTGGTAAGCAATAATGACATTACGATTGCAAACGGAGCGACGGTTACTCTGACCGACTCAGTTTATAATAGGGTGATTGTAGGGAAATTTAGTACGATTATTTTCAACAGTCAGGTAGTAAACATCAGGAGCCTGGATACTAAGGATTATGCAATAGTGAAATTCACACAATGTGCCAAAGTCAGAATTAAAGAAAACCTCAAAATAAAAAGAGGGGTTCAGTTTAATCCGGACGGACTCGATGTAAAAGTGTATGCGCAAAAAGATGTGAGTGTAGAGCAGGGTGCTAAGGTGAAAGCCATGATTTATGCAAAAGATCAACGCATTACTGTAAGCGGTAAATCTGATAATCGCATTCGCATGGAAGGCTTATTTATTGCAGAAAAGATAGATGCTGATCGTGGTTATACTGACTGGTATTATAACAGCCAATGTGGTAAATGCGCTGTGAGTAATTTACTTGATGCCCGTATCGTTTCCACAAAAGATGTAAAATGTAGTGGCGATGCAGATGGTTCTGCAACAGCCGGTGCTACTGGCGGGGTTGCCCCTTACAGCTACCTGTGGGATAATGGATCTACCCAGGCAACTCGTAACAACCTGGCACCAGGCACTTACAGGGTAATTGTTACTGATGCCATTGGTACAAGAGACACGGCTTATGCAAATATCATCACCTTTACCTATGTCATTCTGGCAACAGATGAAATTAACCTTGGTAAACAGGATACAGTCTACAACGGGTCCATAGGAATTACCAGTACAAATGGTAAAATTAATATCGGTGACAACTCAAGTGTAGACAACCCGCTTTCTCAAGTGATTGCTCCAATTATAAATATCAATAATGGAAGCACGGTTGAGAACCCGGTGTATGGTATGGTAACGATCACACTGCCAGCTTTTGAAGGTAATATTCCATTCTCAAGCAATACAGATTTGAATGTGCCAAATAACACTACCAGAACTTTAGGAGTGAATGATACTTTGTATCGTAAGATAACAGTTGGTGATAATGCTACCCTTATCATTAATGGTTTGTCGCTGAATGTTACCGATAACATTGAAATGAAAAAGAATGCTATCCTCAAGTTCAACAAATGCACAAAAGTGAGGGTTAAAAAGGACTTGAGTATAGGTACAGATAACCTCATCAATCCTGATAACAACCTCGTTGACTTCCATGTGAACGGTAATGTGAGTGTTGATAAGGGATCGGTTGTAAAAGCGACGATTTATGCACCGAACGGAACAATAGAAACTAAAAAATC
>JBKJKD010000272.1:0-7449 GCA_046597635.1 Ferruginibacter sp.
GACGGGTGTTTCTTGTACAACAACGAAACCAGGATCGCATTCAACCCTACAGATTTACCTTGCCCTGTGGCACCCGCCATCAGCAAGTGAGGCATACTTGCCAGGTCTACAATAAAGTTTTCGTTGTCAATCTTTTTACCAATGGCAATGGGCAACGAAAAATTATTGTTTTGAAATTTGTCAGACATCAGTAAGGTCTTCATGCTCACAATCGTTTTGCGTGCATTGGGAACTTCAATACCGATGGTACCCTTACCCGGTATGGGTGCAATAATCCGTATGCCAAGCGCTGCCAAACTCAAGGCAATATCATCTTCCAGGTTTTTAATGCGGCTGATGCGTACACCTGCCGCCGGAATAATTTCGTAGAGTGTAACCGTAGGCCCTACGGTAGCAGAGATCTTTTGAATATGGATATCATAATTCTTCAGCGTGGTGATAATTTGGTTTTTATTGTTCTCCAACTCTGCCGGGTCTTGCACTATTTTCTCACTGCCGTGGTTTTCTAACAAGTCGAGCGAAGGATATTTATAATCCCTCAGATCCAGGATGGGATCGTAAGGTTTGAGTTGCTGCACTTTTTCCGCGGTCAATACCGGCACCTCTTCGTCTAATTTTTCCTCAGCGGTTTTAATTTCCAGTTCAAGGCCCGACAGATCAGCTTGTAGCGGAACCGAAGATTTGGGTTTGATAACGGGAGTTATTATCTCTTCTTCTATGGGCATCACAGAAAACTCGCCGGTAGGTATAGGTTCTGGTTGCGTCCCTTGCTTTAAAGAAGCCGAGGGCTCTTCGTCCCTTTCTATGATGGTGAGCTCGTGACTAAATTGTGGCGACTGATCTGGAACATCATTCATGCGACCCGCTTTTCCTTTCAGCCCATTTGAGGCAGTAATTAAGGACGGCGTGCTTGCATCATCCTCCAGATCTTCCTGCTGCTGCGCTACAGGCGAAATTTCGTCAGCCGGTTGCGTAATGGAAGCGGTCTTTTTTTGTGGCAGTTGAAAACTTGGATTGAATCTCCAAATAACATATATCAAAAAAGCAACGCTAATAAGTAGAATAGTTCCTATACCTCCAATAGTTTTAAAGAGGTAATCTTTACTCAAATCGCCTACTGCGCCACCCCAGGCAAAAGCACTTCCACTCATCAGTACAGAAGCCGTAACGCTTAGCAAGGGCAAGCCAATGATGAGGTATTTTATATTTCTAATGACAGAGAATATTTTTTTGCCGAAGAAAAGATTTACCCCAACTATAAAAAAGAAACTGCAGATAAGATAGGAGGCAACCCCAAATCCTTTGTAAATAAAAAAGTGAGAAATAAAGGCTCCGAAAGTTCCCATGAGATTGGTCACTTTCGCATCTGTGCCCATGAGCAATTGTGTGCCGGCATCTTTTACCAGCGACTGATCTTCTTCCCATGTAAAAAAATAGGACGTAAACGCAATGAAAAAAAGTATAGCTAAGAGGATACTGATACTTCCGGCTATTTTATGGGTACGTTCATCTTTCAGCAATTGCTTGACCTCCACATGCTCTTCCTTTTCCTGCTTAAGGGTGTCGGCCGCTGCCGTATTTGCCTTAGTTGATTTTACTTTATTGGCCATGGGTAACAAAGATAAATAAATACTACCTGCATACTAATTTGCAGTTATTATTAAATATGTGGTTTCAACGAATTTATGTAGGTTTGATAGCAAAGCTGCATTTTTTGAAAAAAATTCTGAACCTCTTCTTATTTTTTTTCCTTTCTGTCTGTTGCAAGGCCCAAAACACCAACCCCGAAATGATCGTGGATATCGCCAATTTGAAAGGCTTTGGCATTATTGAACAAAAAACGGAGGTTTACATCGACAGCACCGGCAAGCTGCCCTTGAAAGAGATTGTGCAAAAGAACTTTTATCCCCTGAAAGCATTTGCCAAAAAAGATAAGCTAACTAAAGATCTTATTCCATACAGCTTTTACATCCGTTTTACGCTTTACAATAAGAACAGCAAAACCCTGAGGTTTTATTTTTACCCTGGCAAACTTTATAAAAGTTTACAATTGTATTCGGGGCCAACAAAAACAAGCGTAACGCTGGAAAAAACGGGTTTCATAAGAGACGGATTTATCCCGCTTCAAATAGGCCCAGGGCAAACAAGGGAATACATTGTGAAGGGAAAGTTTTTTAAAAACTGCATTAATAACATTGAGTCCAGGTTAATTTCAGCGGAACATATACAGATTTTCAAAAATGAATTATTTCAATCACTGAACGATAAAAAAACGGCTGGTATCCTGTTGAGCGGTATGTTACTGATGATGATATTGGTAACTATGCTCAATTATCTAATTACCCGTAAAATAGAGTTTTTATACAATTCGGGTTATTCGCTTTGCATGTTCCTACTCATTTTTCTCAGCAGCTACCTCACTATGAATCCAAGCTGGTTCAAAGGTTTTTTTATGAGCTACCTGGATCTGTTGCTGCTCATGGTGGGGACTGTTTCTTACCTGGCATTTACCCGACACTTTTTAAATACCCGGGAACTGCACCCGAGGCTTAATACTTTTCTACAATTGGAAACTAGGGTAATAGGAGGGCTGATGCTACTTTATAGCATTATTTATTTGGGGATGGAATCCAATGTTTACGAACCTATTTTGGAAAACATCATGAAATTTATTCTGCTGATAGCAGCGATTGTATTCATCATACTTGCCATTGTGCAAAAAAACAAGCTGTTCAATTACCTGGCAGTGGGAGTTGCTACACAGATATTTTTTTTCATCGTTTCCCTGGCGTTTAGTCTGGCTAAATCTGATGCCGTCTATATTTATACCTCGCCTATTTTTTATTTTGAACTCGGCATTATTTGTTCCATCATATTTTTCTTACTCGGTTTATTCTACAAAAACAGGCAGGAACTTATTCTTAAAATAAAAGAACAGGAGGCTATGAAGCTACAGGTGGAAAAGCAATCTTTTGAGAACCAACTCACGGTGTATAAAACGCAACAGGAAGAACGCAACCGTATTAGTGCTGATATGCATGACGACCTTGGTGCTGGTATGACATCCATCCGCCTTTACAGCGAATTAGCCAAAGCCAAAGCAGGTGATAAGCCGTTGCCAGAGATTGAAAAAATATCTGCGTTTGCCGATGACCTCATCAACAAGATGAATGCCATTATTTGGAGCATGAGCAGCCAAAATGATAGCTTGGGAAATATGGTGGCCTACATCAGGAGTTATACCATTGAATACCTGGATGGCACGGGTATTAAGCCGTTTGTAACCATACCCGAAAATCTCCCACAATTAGTCGTAAATGGAACCATCAGGCGAAATATTTTTTTAGTCATCAAGGAGGCGCTACAAAACATTGTAAAACATGCTAACGCTACCGAAGTAGTCATTACCCTGTCAAAAGAGCCGGAGGGTTTATCTCTTACCATACACGATAATGGTAAGGGTATAGACCTGGATAACCTGCGCCAATTTAGCAATGGCCTTAAAAATATGAGAAAGAGGATGAATGACCTGGGCCTGGAATTTTCTATTGAGAGAAATGAAGGCACCCTTATAAAACTATACGGAAAAACCCGTTGATTTCTTTGAAACAAACACGGCCACAAGCATACAAAACCATCCTGCAATAAAAGCCAACCCGCCAATAGGCGTAATGGGACCTAACCATTGGTATCCCGGCAAAACAACGGCTTGAACATAACTCAACATATATAGAGAGCCACAAAAAAGCACAAAGCCGGCAATGATACAGTAACCAGCTGCTCTCAGCCATTTTTTATTAAACTCTTTATACAACATTGCCACCGCCAGTAAAGCAAATACGTGGTAGAATTGGTAACGTACGCCCGTTTCAAATGTAACTGTTACCCGCTGGCTTACCAGGTCCTTTAAAGCATGTGCGCCAAAAGCTCCCATTATTACAGAGAGTGCGCCCACTATTAAGGCAACTTTTAAAAAACCCTTGTGCATGTAATTATTTTGTTAGGTAATGAGGCTGTCAATAGATTTATCGGTTAACTCTTCTGCTTGCAGGGTAAGATGGGCCTGGCTATAATATTCGCTGCGCTCTTTTAATTTTTGCTCTACAAAAAATAAAAGCTCTGCCTCGTTCAAATTTTTTACGAGAGGCCGCTTGCTTTCCTGCGTAAGTATATTGGTTAAAATGGTGGCTGGGGGTGCTTCTAAAAAAACGATGGTGCCATGATTTTTCATCCAGCTAATATTATCGAAAAAGCAGGCCGTACCGCCGCCACAGGC
Organism: Ferruginibacter sp.; assembly: GCA_046597635.1. Lineage (GTDB taxonomy): Bacteria > Bacteroidota > Bacteroidia > Chitinophagales > Chitinophagaceae > Ferruginibacter. The sequence goes on from JBKJKD010000272.1 coordinate 4,277, forward strand.
TACCAATACATGGTCATGTTTATCTAAAGACCGCAACATGATGGCTTCCTTCTGCCTAAAATAATCTTCGCCTTTTGTTTCAAATATGTCCGTCACGGAGCTTTGCTCCTCCCGCTCAAGGGCATCGTCCAGGTCAATAAAGTGATAGCGGTGTCGTGCGGCCCAGATTTTACCCCAATGGCTTTTACCACTTCCCATAAAACCAATCAAAAAAATACGACCGGCAGCTACGTCCGGGCGATCTGTTTGAGTCTCATTTGAATTCAAATTCCTGATTTTTAAAAGTGAAAACAGCGTTTACCCTTTGAAGATAAGAAAAAATGCAACCTCGGTTTTACCGGGTTAATTTTTCTTTCGGTAGTCACCCCTTTTCCAGGCCTTTATAAATTCGTTCCAGGCAAATGGATTGAAAATATTTTGAGGTGCCGCCTGGCCTGAGTAGTATAATTTTTGGGCACTTTGGCGCAGGTACTGGTTGCTTGCTTCTCTTCCGTCGGCCGGCAGGCTGGCCATGAGCACACTGCGGGTAGCAGCGTTGGTATTGCTACGTGCAATGGTAATATCATCATCAGCTACTTTGGTATTCACAAAATCTCTTTCAAATTGCTGTCGGGTGGGCCGCTGCTTGATGATGGTGGCAGGCAGGTAAACGGTGTCGTTCACCATTAGTTGAATAAGGCTTTGCTGGTTGCCGGGCAAATTAGAAGGGATGCTTACCAGGATCGGTTTGTAACCAACACTGGTAAATTCCACCTTGTCGCCTTTAAGCACCACGATGCTAAACACCCCCCTATCGTTGGTGATGGTTCCGCGGTTCTGTCCTTTTATCATTACACTCACCGCTGGCAAGCCCTGCAGGCTGTCGGCCGTCATTACAACTCCGTACAATTGTACAACCGAATCTTTAAAGGATTCAAACTGGGCATGCACTGCTGAAGGTAAAAGAAAGAATATGATGGAGATGTATAGTAAATGTTTTTTCATGCCGGGCACCCAACAGTGCTTAATAAGTTTTGATTGCGTTGCCCATAGCTGTAATAGTACAAGTGAGTGACACAACGATGATGATTAAAGACATAATGCTGGTTTCAAAAGTAACAACATTTCGCAATTGATAAACAAAGTAATGTCATCAGTGTTTAAATTTGCCGCACCAATTTGATTTTAACAAATAATTGAACCATGACAACCGAAGATATTTTAAAGGCATTGAGCAATGTGCAGGAGCCCGATTTGGGCAAAGATCTCGTGACTTTAAATATGATAAAAGATATTGTAATAAATGATCATAAAGTTTCATTTACTATCGTGCTTACCACGCCGGCCTGCCCAATGAAGGACCTGATGAAAAATGCTTCGGTAAATGCCATTAAGATATTGGTGAATAAAGAGGCGGATGTTACGGTGAATTTTACCAGTAACACCAGCACCAACCGCACGGACCCTAACACCGTTCTAAAAGGCGTAAAAAATATTATTGCTGTGGTGAGTGGTAAAGGCGGTGTGGGCAAAAGTACAGTCAGCGCTAACCTGGCTCTAGCGCTTGCTGCAAGCGGTGCCAAAGTAGGCCTTATGGATGCTGACATTTACGGGCCGAGCCAGCACATCATGTTTGGCATACGGGGCGAAAGGCCGATGATGAAAGACGATGGCGGCAAAGGATTGATTGTACCCATAGAAAAATATGGCATTAAAGTGATGAGCATCGGATTGCTGATTGATGAAAAGCAAGCGGTAGTGTGGCGTGGCCCCATGGTGAGCAGCGCCATCAGGCAGTTTGTGACCGAAGTAGATTGGGGTGAACTGGACTATCTGGTAATTGATATGCCACCAGGCACAGGCGATATACATTTAACCATTGTGCAAACCGTACCGGTAACCGGCGTTATTGTGGTAACTACTCCGCAAACTGTAGCCATTGCTGATGCACGCAAGGGCGTGGCTATGTTTAACCAGGCACAATTGAAAGTACCGGTGATAGGGTTGGTAGAAAACATGAGTTACTTCACGCCTGCAGAATTACCCGACAACAAATATTATATTTTCGGAAAAGACGGTGGCAAGCACCTGGCTGATGAGTTTGATATTACGTTGCTTGGCCAGATACCGATTGTGCAAAGCATAAGAGAGGGTGGCGATATTGGCACTCCTGCTATGCTGGGCGACGACAACATTAGTAAAAAGGCTTTTGAAGAATTTGCTGCCAATGCGGTGCGCAGTATTGCAATGCGCAATGCAAACATGCCTGCTACACAAATTGTAGAAATACTGGAGTAACGCAAGGTGAAAAAATATCCGGCTTTTAAAATACCAACGCTGCCTTATTGCATAAAAGTGTTGATTTTTTGTTTCCAGCGGTATTTTTTCATAGCATCAGCCTTGCGTCGCACTCTTGTACAGCATACCATTGGGCAACTTTTTAGACCCATTACTAAAAGCTCTGCATTTCACCTTGGCTGATGGGTTAGATTTTAAATTGCCGCACGGAAAAAAAGTTTTACCGTTAAAAAACAGAAAGGGCTACACCTCCCCTCTCCTTTGGAGAGGGGTTGGGGGTGAGGTCAAAATGATGCGGCAATTCTAAATGAGCAATGGCAGTTCACTTTTATACAGATCTCATTGTTTACTTTAGCTTATGAAACTTTTCTTTTTTGCAACCGCTCTATGCCTCATCAATATCATGGCATGTACTTCAACCCGAACAGTGAATAACAAAACAAACCAAACTACCACAGCAGATGCTGCATCCTTTTCTGGCTTTGATACGCAAGGGCACAGGGGCTGCCGTGGATTGATGCCTGAAAATACCATACCGGCCATGCTGCATGCATTGGATTTGGGCGTTGTTACCCTGGAAATGGATCTAGTGGCAACAAAAGACCGTCAACTAATACTGTCCCACGAACCATTTTTAAATCATGAAATAACTACCAAGCCAGATGGGAGTCTTGTAACGGAGGCAGAGGAAAGGAGCTTGAATATTTATACCATGAATTATGCAGATGTGAAAAAGTATGATGTGGGTTTGCGTGCACATCCAAGGTTTGCACAGCAGAAAAAAATGAAAGTGCACAAACCGTTGCTTTCGGAAGTATTTGACAGCGTGAAAGCCTATGCGAAAAGGAACAACAAACTCCTTCCCTATTTTAACATCGAAACCAAGAGCCTGCCGG
>JBKJKD010000124.1:0-5023 GCA_046597635.1 Ferruginibacter sp.
TTTACCATTACATCTTCAGTAACCGGGTTTCTTACATCATGCAAAGACATACGCCCTTCTATCCTGTCGCTCAATGGCTCTATAATATCTTCATTATCTTTTAATGCTGAAGTTGCAATTCCTCTAAGGGTTCCGCAATCTTCATCATTGATCACCACATCCTGTGCTACGTCCACCAGCCTTCTTGTAAGATAACCAGCATCTGCTGTTTTAAGGGCGGTATCCGCAAGACCTTTACGGGCACCATGCGTAGAGATAAAGTACTCCAATACACTCAGACCGTCTTTAAAGTTTGCCAAGATAGGATTCTCAATAATTTCAGACCCTGATGAACCACTCTTACGAGGTTTTGCCATCAAGCCCCTTAAACCTGCAAGCTGCTTAATCTGTTGCTTGCTACCACGAGCACCTGAATCAAGCATCATGTACACAGAGTTGAAACCTTGCTTATCAATGGCCAATTCCCTGATCAAAGTTTCTGTAACCTTGGTATCTACCCGACTCCAGATATCAGTGATTTGGTTGTAACGCTCATTGTTGGTAATAAGACCCATGTTGTAACTCTCCCAAACTTCAGCAACTTCACCTTTTGCATTTTCTACCAACTCACCTTTTACCGCAGGGATAATAAGGTCATTGATGTTAAAGGACAGTCCACCACGGAATGCCATGCGGTATCCGAGTGTTTTAATATCATCCAGGAATCTTGCTGTGATAGGAACACTGGTCCATTTGATAATGTCACCAATAATTTCACGCAGTGCCTTCTTTGTAAGCAAAGCATTGATGAATCCTACTTCTTTTGGAACAAACTGGTTGAAGATTACTCTACCAACGGTTGTTTCTATTAGTTTGAAAGTAAGGGTACCATCGTTGTTACGATAGTTGGCCTTTACTCTTATGTTTGCGTGAAGATCAATTTGCTTTTCGTTGTAAGCAATGATCACTTCTTCTGCAGAATAAAAAGCTTTGCCTTCGCCTTTCACGATTTCATCCCCAACTGTTTTCTTACCCTTGGTGATGTAATACAAACCAAGTACCATGTCCTGAGAAGGAAGCGTGATAGGCGTACCATTTTGCGGGTTCAAAATGTTGTGAGAAGAAAGCATTAGCAACTGCGCCTCTACGATAGCTGCGTTGCTCAAAGGAACGTGAACCGCCATCTGATCACCATCGAAATCGGCGTTGAAGGCCGTGGTAACCAACGGGTGTAATTGTATCGCTTTACCTTCTATCAATTTTGGCTGGAAAGCCTGGATTGACAAACGGTGAAGGGTTGGAGCCCTGTTCAACATTACAGGGTGACCTTTTAATATGTTCTCTAAGATATCCCAGATGATCGCCTCTTTCTTGTCTACAAGTTTACGGGCAGATTTCACTGTTTTAACGATACCTCTTTCAATGAGTTTGCGAATAATAAATGGCTTGAACAATTCTGCTGCCATATCTTTTGGTAAACCACACTCATGCATCTTCAACTCTGGTCCTACCACAATTACAGAACGACCAGAATAGTCAACACGCTTACCCAACAAGTTTTGACGGAAACGACCTTGCTTACCTTTCAGTACATCACTCAAAGATTTCAAAGCACGACCACCTTCTGCTTTTACAGCGTTAGATTTACGGCTGTTGTCAAACAATGAATCGATGGCTTCCTGCAACATCCTTTTTTCATTCCTAAGAATTACTTCAGGTGCTTTAATTTCCAATAATCTTTTCAAACGGTTGTTACGAATAATAACACGACGATATAAATCATTCAAATCAGAAGAAGCGAAACGGCCACCATCCAATGGAACCAATGGACGAAGTTCTGGTGGGATAACGGGAATGTATTGCATTACCATCCACTCCGGACGGTTGTTGATTCTTGTATTGGCATCACGGAAACTTTCTACAACGCTCAAACGCTTTAAGGCATCTGCTTTACGCTGCTGAGATGTTTCATTGGCTGCCGCATGGCGAAGATCAAAACTCAGTTGATCAAGATCAAGTCTCTCCAACATTGCGTGAACTGCTTCTGCACCCATCTTGGCGATGAATTTTTCCGGATCTTCATCAGGAAGCATTTGGTTTTCTTTTGGGAGGGTATCCAAAATATCCAGGTATTCTTCTTCTGTTAAAAGATCAGAATAGTTCTGGCCTTTATCAGCACGCATACCTGCTTGAATAACCACGAAACGCTCGTAGTAAACAATGGTTTCTAATTTCTTAGAACTCATCCCTAGCAGGTAACCAATTTTATTTGGCAACGATTTAAAATACCAGATATGCACTACCGGCACCACCAATTTGATGTGGCCCATTCTCTCACGACGAACTTTTTTCTCTGTAACCTCTACACCACAACGATCGCACACGATACCCTTGTAACGGATACGCTTATATTTTCCGCAAGCACACTCATAATCTTTTACTGGCCCAAAAATTCTTTCGCAAAACAAACCATCTCTTTCTGGTTTGTAAGTACGGTAGTTGATGGTTTCCGGCTTTAAAACTTCACCATAGCTTCTTTCGAGGATGCTATCCGGTGAAGCCAAACCAATGGTGATTTGAGAAAATGTTGGCCTCGGACGGTTTTCTTTTTTGAATGCCATATTTTTATCTAATTGATAATTTTTTAATTGATAATTGATAACGTTTGCCGGCTATCAATCGATTTTGAACTTGCTTGCCCAAAAGCTTTTTCCGTTGAACCCTGTAGTCATCAGCTAATTTGTTGAGACTTGCCAGGTTCCCCTTTAGGGGCGGAGGGGCTTTTACTCAAACTTCAAATCCAATCCCAAACCTCTCAGTTCATGCACCAGTACATTGAATGATTCAGGAATACCTGGCCTTGGTATGTTGTCACCTTTAACGATGGCTTCATAAGTTTTGGCCCTTCCGATGATATCATCCGACTTAAGGGTAAGCAATTCCTGCAGGATGTTGGATGCACCATAAGCTTCAAGTGCCCAAACCTCCATCTCACCAAAACGTTGACCACCAAACTGAGCTTTACCACCCAGCGGTTGTTGTGTAATGAGAGAGTATGGTCCGATGGAACGGGCGTGCATCTTATCATCCACCATGTGGTGAAGTTTAATCATGTAAATGATACCAACAGTTGCTTTCTGATCGAAACGATCACCGGTTTCACCATCATACAAGTAAGTATGACCGAATTTAGGAAGACCAGCTTCGTTTATTTTCTCGTCTATTTCTTCTACACTTGCACCGTCAAAAATTGGTGTTGCGAAACGAACGCCTAATTTCTCACCGGCCCAGCCCAATACAGTTTCATATATCTGTCCAAGGTTCATACGACTTGGTACGCCCAATGGATTCAATACGATATCTACCGGAGTTCCATCTTCCAGGAACGGCATATCTTCATGACGAACGATCTTAGCAACAATACCTTTGTTACCATGGCGACCCGCCATCTTATCACCTACTTTCAACTTACGCTTTACAGCCATGTAAACCTTGGCCAGTTTCAATACACCTGCAGGTAACTCATCACCAATGCTGATGTTGAATTTCTCCCGCTTGTAACGGCCTAACTCTTCGTTGTACTTAATGTTATAGTTGTGCAACAAAGTATTGATCAGGTCATCGGTTTTTTCATCGCCGCTCCAACCAAGTGGATTAACGTTTACGTAATCGATGTTGGCCAAATTCTTAGCGGTAAACTTCACGCCTTTGCTAATCATCACTTCACCAAAGTTGTTGGTAACACCCTGGCTAGACTTCTCTTTCAACAGGCTTTGCAGTTTTTGCTGCAAGAGCTCCATGATGATTTCTTCGTTGGTTTCGTGGGTCTTCTCAATTTTTTCCAGTTGCGCTTTCTCTCTCACTTTAGCGTTCTTATCTTTCTTAGCACGCTGGAATAATTTTTTGTTGATCACCACACCTTCAGTACCACTTGGTGCCTTCAGAGAAGCATCTTTTGCATCACCGGCTTTATCACCAAAGATGGCACGCAACAACTTCTCTTCAGGAGTTGGATCGCTCTCACCTTTTGGAGTGATTTTACCAATAATGATATCACCTTCTTTGATGGTTGCACCAATACGAATGATACCATTCTGATCAAGGTCTTTGGTAGCTTCCTCACTTACGTTCGGAATATCCGGCGTCAATTCTTCTTCACCCAATTTGGTATCACGCACCTCAGTTTCAAACTCACTGATGTGGATAGAAGTAAACCAATCGTCTTTTACTACTTTCTCAGAAATTACGATCGCATCCTCAAAGTTGTACCCCTTCCATGGCATGAACGCCACTTTTAAGTTACGACCCAGTGCCAGTTCTCCGCCTTTGGTTGCATAACCTTCGGTTAAGAAATCGCCTTCAGAAACTTTTTGACCTTTCACTACCGCAGGACGGAGGTTGATGGTGGTTTCCTGGTTGGTACGAACGAATTTGGTCAATTTATAAATAGTAAGATCGTCTTCGAAACTTACCAATTGTTGTGCTTCACTTCTTTTGTAACGAACATGAATTTCGTTGGCATCTACGTATTCAACCACACCATCACCATCAGAGTGAATCTGAATCCGTGCATCACGGGCAGCTTTACCCTCCAGACCAGTTCCAACAATTGGAACTTCAGGACGTAATAGTGGTACAGCCTGACGTTGCATGTTCGATCCCATCAAGGCACGGTTGGCATCATCATGCTCCAGGAACGGAATCAAAGAAGCGCTCAAACCAACAATCTGGTTTGGTGCCACATCCATGTATTCTACTTCTGTTTTATCAAGAATCGGGAAATCACCTGTTTGACGAGATTTAATCTGGTCTTCTATGAAGTTTCCTTTTTCGTCTATGTCAATGTTTGCCTGTGCAATCTTAGCAGTATCCTCTTCTTCTGCACTCAGGAAAGTGATTTTCTTCATATCTACTCTACCGTCTGTTACTTTACGGTAAGGAGTTTCAATGATATGGGCTTTATTGAAACTCCTTACCGTAAAGTAACAGACGGTAGAGTAGATATGAAGAAAATCACTTTCCTGAGTGCAGAAGAAGAGGACAC
>JBKJKD010000160.1:0-6102 GCA_046597635.1 Ferruginibacter sp.
TACAAGGTCTGCATCTTTGCCAACCTTAATACTGCCCACTGTTTTATCAATATGTAACATCATGGCGGGGTTAAGGGTTACCATTTTAAAGGCATCCTCTTCACTCATGCCACCATACTTTACAGACTTTGCAGCTTCCTGGTTTAAGCGGCGTGCCATTTCACCGTCATCACTATTGATGGCAACGTTTACTCCCACATTGTGCATGATGGTAGCATTGTAAGGGATGGCATCCTGCACTTCCAGTTTATAAGCCCACCAATCGCTAAAGGTAGATGCAGCAGCACCATGCGCTTTCATTTTATCGGCTGCTTTGTATCCTTCCAGTATATGCGTAAAGGTGTTGATGGTAAAACCAAATTGCTCTGCCATTCTCATGGTTTCGATGATTTCGCTTTGCACATAACTGTGGCAGGTAATAAATCTTTTCTTATTCATAATCTCTACCAATGCATCCAGCTCAAGATCCCTGCGCACATATTTTCCGTTCGGCCCCTTTAATGCTGCTTCATAATTTTTCGCTCTCGTAAATGCATCTACCTGTACCTGCTGCACGCCCATCCTTGTATCGGGAAAGCGGGTATTGTTTTGCGAGGTGGTACGTTTTACATTTTCGCCCAAGGCAAATTTTATAAAGCCGTCTGAACCTTTAAACTTAAGGCCCTCATCGTTGGCGCCCCAGCGGAGTTTTATCAATTGTGTTTGTCCGCCAATGGTGTTGGCACTGCCGTGCAAAATATGAGATGTGGTAACGCCGCCACTCAGTTGCCTGTAAATGTCAATATCGTCTGGCGCAATATTATCTGCAATGCGCACTTCTGAGGTTACAGATTGCCCGCCTTCGTTAATGGAGGCTGCAGCAATATGGCTGTGCTCGTCAATGATACCGGGGGTCAAATGCTTACCGGTGGCATCTACTACCCGTGCGTTTGCACTGCTCAGGTTTTTGCCTACACTGGTAATTTTTCCGTTTGTAATCAGCACATCGCTATTAGTGAGGATACCATCTTTTTCGTTGGTCCAAACGGTGGCATTTTTAAAAAGGATGGTTTCCACTTTTGGAGCTTCTTCCCAGCCAAACGCCATGTTGGGGTAAGTAAGTTTGCCCATGCTAACAGGCGTTTTTTTACGGCTGCTATCTGCCTTGGCTACCAAGTCTTTGTTGTAGCTGGCCGTCCACCACAGTGCATTTCCACTACTATCGGTGCCGGTGCCACTCCAGTTGTTACCATTGCTTACGCCACTTAAACGAAAGCCTTTCTTTCCTCTCTTGGTTTCGTTGAAACTCAACTTTACTATTTTACCATCGTGGCTAAATTTGCCGGCAATGGTATCCTTTGCAATAATTTCTGCAGCGTTGCTACCTTTTACATCGAGGCTAAAACTTTTAACCCCTCCTACTGTGTGTAACTGTAACGCATAGTTGCCTTTCACTTCCTGCACAGCATCTTCCTTTAAGGCATATCTTTCTCCCTGCACCCAGTTTTGCAACAGGGTAGTTTTTTCTGCAAATACTGGTCCGCTGGTAATTAAAAAATTGGCCCACTTACCTGCTTCCAGGCTACCAGTTTCGTTGTATACATTTAACAACGTAGCCGGGGTTTTTGTGAGGGCCTCTAATGCTTTGGTTTCGCTGAGGCCATACTCAATTGCCTTGCGCAGGTTGGTCATAAATTGTTTGGTATCTCTCAGGTCTGCAGGGGTAAGGCAGAAAGTGATGCCTGCTTTTTCAAATGCAGCTGGGTTAGAAGGTGCCATTTCCCACTGCTTCATGGTAGCAAGACTAATGAAGCGTGTTTCATTAGGATCCTCTACATCCATTGCCTGCGGAAAATTGAGAGGTAAAATAAATGAAGCTTTTGTAGCCGCCATCTCAGCCATCCGCTGGTACTCATCTCCGCCAGCTTTTAGAATAAATTGAATGCCGAATTCATCTCCTATGCGGTCGGCACGTAAATCGTTCCACTTGTCATTGGCTTCAAATATTTGTGGGAGTGGCAGGTTGTTGTTCCATGCCTGCAAGCTAAGGTTCACACCCTCCTGGTTCGTTTTGCCTGGCTGTGCAGTATTGTTTTTATACCACTGTGCATCCAAAAAGGTTTGACGCAGCAATGCAATGCTTCCCATCAAACTGCTGGGGTACGACTGGCCAGAAATACCTTTGTTAAAGGAGTAATGGTTTGCGGCTTTTTCTTTAATAATAGTTAAGTTCTCTGGCATGTTTGCAAGCGTTACCACCGCACCGGTTCCCCGGGCAATACCATCTTTTTGGTGCGTGAGTACCACACCAAAACCTGCATCTCTCAGGGTTTTAGCCTTGGTTTCATCTACGGCAAAAATGTCGGCTGCTGCCACTTCGCTGCGGATGGCCTGGTTCCAACCATAAGCTCCTTTTGCATTACTGGTGAGCTGGGCAGGTGCTGTAAAACTAAACCCCGGTCCCTGGCGTTGCGGGATGGCGATGCCATAATCGCTGTAGATATCTATAAAAGATGGATAGATGAATTTGCCTTTGCAGTCAATAACAGTTGCGCCCGCTGGTATGGTTATCTGAGCACCAACTGCTACAATTTTTCCTTCCCGTATTACAAGGGTACCATTGCTGATGGTGGTTTGCGCATCTTTCACAATGCTGGCGTTGGTAAAGGCTACTACCCCCATACGCTTGTCTGCTACACCATTTACCGGAAATGTTTCCTGGCTAATGGCCACAACGGCGTGGAAGCTTAATAAAAAAAACAGCCAGGCTGTTTTGCATTGTCTCATGTGAGTTTGATTTATGTTTTGGAAAATGAATGTTGGAAGCTAATTTATTTAGAACAATTTGCCAGCACCGTTCTTCATATTTTTATCTAGATTATATTAGAAGAAACAAGCATTTCAAGGGAATGTTCAATAAGTTTTTCTACAGCCTTGTTGCTATCTGCAGAAAATTGCTGCGCCACACGGTTGGCTACTATCACATTCAGGCTGATGCTGTGATGCCCCATCAGCCTGCAAAGACCATAAATCGCCGAACTCTCCATTTCAAAATTTGCTATATAATGTTGTTCGTGCCGGAAATGAGTCAGCTTTTCTATTAGTCCGGGGTAGGCCAGACTCAGCCGGAGCACCCTCCCCTGCGGACCAAAAAAACCAGGGCAGCCAATGGTTATGCCCTGCGTGTAACCGTTGGCGAAAGTCTGCAACAGTGCCGGGCTTCCTTCATACACGTACGGTATTACATTGCCTGCGTTTAACCCTGTATGTAGCTGAAAGGCCTCTATAAGTGTTGTCTCGGCGTGGTTAGGTTTTGTTTCGTAAAAATGCATGACGTTGTCAAACCCCAGGCCATGGGTGCCTGCTACAAAACTATCTACCGGTATATCTTTTTGCAAAGAACCGGAAGTACCTAGCCTGATAAGGTTGAGGGAACTTAGTGCCGGTTTAATTGTTCTGCTTTTAAAATCAATATTGGCGAGGGCATCCAGTTCGTTGAGGGCAATATCTATATTATCTGGACCAATGCCGGTGCTTAGCACAGAAATTCTTTTACCACCCAATGTGCCCGTGTGGGTTATAAATTCACGGTGCTGAAAAGTGAATTCTATCTCGTCAAAATGTTTGCTAACTTTCTTTACCCTGTCAGGGTCCCCCACCAGTAGAATGCTGTTGGCTATCTCTTCGGGCCGCACGCCAAGGTGGTAAATGGCGCCACGACTATCCAATATCAATTCAGATTCGGGAATTCTGTTCATAGAAAAATGTTATTTGTGAAGAGAAATTTCAAGTTAATTATAAAAATGGATTAAGCCGGTGTGCAGGCTTTAATTTTCTATAGCAACAGTTTCAACATTCCTATACCTTTAAAGTAACTTTGTACTTGATACAATCATTATGGCAGAAAAATCGATTGCGATTCCTTCATTTAGTTTACCGGCACGAATAGACCAGGTAGGTATTGAAGAGCGAGCAGCACGCTTTACGAAGCGCAGCATAAAAAAAGAAACAAAATTGAATGGGTTGTTATTAACCCTTAACATGATAGACCTTACCACGCTGGAAGGAAAAGATTCTGAGGGTAAGGTAAAGCAGATGTGTTACAAAGCCGTGCACCTGCACGATGCCTACCCCGGCCTGCCAACTGTTGCCGCTGTTTGCGTTTATCCATCTATGGTAGCTACCGCTAAAAAAGCAGTAGGAGATTCAGGGGTAAAAGTGGCCTCAGTTGCTACGGCATTTCCTAGCGGACAAGCACCACGGAATGTAAAAATCACTGACGTAAAATATGCTGTGCAGCAAGGAGCAGATGAGATAGATATGGTGATAAGCCGTGGTAAGTTTTTGGAAGGGGAATACAACTACGTATTTGATGAAATAGCTGCGGTTAAAGAAGCATGTGGCGAAGCAAGATTAAAAGTGATTTTAGAAACCGGCGAATTGGTTACGTATGACAAAGTGCGCCGTGCCAGCGATATTGCCATGTATGCCGGCGCCGATTTTATTAAAACTTCTACCGGTAAAGTAAGTCCGGCTGCTACCATGCCTGTTACGCTGGTGATGCTGGAAGCTATCCGTGATTTTTATTACAAAACAGGAAAGATGATTGGGATGAAACCCGCAGGTGGAATTTCCAAATCTAAATTAGCCTTACATTATTTGGTGATGCTCAATGAAACATTGGTAAGACTGGATGAACAACCAATGGTTTCGTTTTGGCGCCAGTAGTTTGGCTAACGATGTGCTCATGCAAGTGATGAAAGAGAAAACTGGCGTGTACCAGGGGAAGGATTATTTTTCGGTGGATTAACAATAGTTTCAAAGGTTTAAGAGGTTTCAAAGGTTTGGAGCAGTCTAAGAGGTTATGAAATGTCCTGCCATGGTAAATGGGCTGTGAACTTAACTTTGAAACACCTGCACTAGAGCATCTGAAACCATGTAATCTTTAAACTTCGTTTTATGGCAACCATTGAAAAATTTGAAGAAATCATTTCTTGGAAGGAGGCGAGGGTTTTGAATAAAGCAGTTGGACAGCTGATTGACAATGAGCGATTCAAAAGAAATTTTAGGCTTGTAAATCAAATAGAGGGCTCTGCAGGGTCGATAATGGATAATATTGTAGAAGGGTTTGAAAGAGGAGGTAACAAGGAATTTATACAGTTTTTATATATTGCCAAAGCCTCTTGCGGTGAACTCAGGTCTCAACTTTATAGGGCATTAGACAGGGAGTATATCAGTCAAGAAGAATTTGAAACATTTTCCATTCATGCAAAGAAGATAAGCAACCTCATACAAAAATTGATAAACTATTTACATGAGTCTGAAATAAAAGGAATCAAATTTAAAGGAAGAGGGTAAGGCCAATAATTTATCTTAATAAAATATTTAAACAGCAAAAAATATTATATACAACAAAAAAAAGGAACAAGGTTGCGGTTTTAGAAAACTTCTTAAACCTTTGAAACCTTTGGAACCTTTGAAACGCTTCAACCATGGCTAAAGCAAAAAACAATACGCTGAAATTAAAATTTGAAACCGCCCGCAACTACGCATCAGCACCGGAGAGTAAGAGTGCAGCTAAGATCAACCCGAGATACGATCTGTTTATCAACGGCAAATTTGAAAAGCCGCAGAGCAAAAGATATTTTTCTACCATTAACCCAGCTACGGAAGAGAAACTGAGCGAAGTAGCTGATGCCAACGCAGCTGACGTAGATAAAGCAGTAAAGGCAGCCCGTAATGCTTATAATAAAACATGGAAAAAAATGCCCGCCAAAGAAAGGGCCAAGTATATTTTTCGCATAGCCAGGATGATGCAGGAGCGTGCACGGGAGTTTGCAGTAATAGAAACCCTGGACGGTGGTAAGCCCATCAGAGAGAGCCGGGATTTTGATGTACCCACCGCAGCCAATCATTTTTTTTATTATGCAGGATGGGCCGATAAACTGGAATACGCATTTCCTAACCGCAACGCTGAGCCGCTGGGAGTGGCCGGTCAAATCATTCCCTGGAATTTTCCATTACTGATGGCTGGTGCTATCTTCCACGCAGCCATCAGTAATGGAAAATTCCAGGGAATGATTTGACCGGCCACTCCCAGCGGCTCAGCGTTGCGGTTAGGAA
>JBKJKD010000222.1:0-7964 GCA_046597635.1 Ferruginibacter sp.
TTCAGGACAACCCTGGTTGCTTGCAGGACCACTACGAGTAGGACATTTGTCTTCTTCGTCATTTACACCATCTCCATCGGTGTCAGGAATCGGACAACCCTGGTAGCGGGCAAACCCTTATACAGTAGGACATTTATCTTCTTCATCATTTACGCCATCACCATCAGTATCAGGTATCGGGCATCCCTGGTATTTTGCTATACCAGCCACAGTAGGACATTTGTCATCTGCATCAGCTATACCATCTCCATCAGTATCAGGACAACCCTGTAAAGAAGCGAGGCCTGGAGTATCAGGACATTTGTCATCTACATCATTTACGCCATCGTTATCACGATCTAAAATCACTGGTGGCGGTGGAGGAGGAAGTACAACCGGTTTTTCTTTACCGATGTTCTGAGCAATGCCCAAAGAGTAGAAAAGATTATCCTTCATTACATCGTTCGTCAAAGTGAAACGATATTGTGCTTGCAATAAAATATAGCTCGAACTCTGTAAATTTACCTGGATACCAACACCTGCAGGCACATAAGCACCCCATTTGCCAGAATAATATCCACCACCGATACCGGCTGTGAGGAAGGGAGCAATAAGACTATTATCCCTATATGGTCTGAAGTTTAAAGATGGCTCCAGTTCAACTCCTATTTCCCTATCCCTAATCGCAGTTTCTCCTCTGTCTAATGCAGCATAATCATGAAAAAATACCCCGGTTTTTGCAGAAAAGTCGATGGTGTTGGTAAGCCCTTTCCAATAAGACAATCCAAAACCGAAATCCATATCTTTTAACTTGGCAAAAGTTCTGTTGTTGGAAGAATTTTGAAAGGTAACAGGTGTGGTAATATCGAGTGCATTGAAGTGAATACCAAATAGCGAAGGCTTTTTAGCAGGACCACTTGCTGTTTGAGCAAATGCACCAGCTGCTATTACTAATAAAGCTAATACCAGAGTAAGTTTTTGTTTCATAAATTTTAATTTTAAATTAGTTCTACTTAATAGTCTAGAGAACGATAAGGGTTTAATGTGGCAAATGTAGTGTCTAAAATTGTACCAGTTAATCAATTCTTTAACAAATATATAGTTTTATTTTTTGCTGCTTACCAATTAAAAGTAGTAGCACCGGGAGCCTTAGAAAAAATAATTTTGTTTATTTTGTGATGACCTTGTGCTAACAACAGGAAATGCTATATTTGCAGCCCTTGTTTAAAGAGGATCAAGGTTCGGTAGCTCAGCTGGATAGAGCATCAGCCTTCTAAGCTGAGGGTCATTGGTTCGAATCCAATCCGGATCACAAAGCGCTCCGACGATATCGGGGCGCTTTCTAATTTAGTATCACTGTACAGATTTGTATTTTTATAAAAACACCAACTCATGGATGTTCAGATTCATCCCTCGTGGAAGGAAATTTTAAAAGACGAATTTACGAAGCCATACTTTCAACAAATCGTTACTTTTCTTCGGGCAGAAAAGGCCACTGGCAAACATATTTTTCCTCCAGGGCCACTTATTTTTAATGCATTTAATCAAACGCCCTTCGACAAAGTGAGTGTTGTTATCATTGGCCAGGATCCATATCATGGGCAAGGCCAGGCACATGGGCTCAGCTTCTCTGTGCCGAATGGAGTTAAACCTCCTCCCTCACTTGTAAATGTTTTTAAAGAGATCAAGACAGATATCGGGATTGATATGCCGCTGCACTACGGCAATCTCACCAAGTGGGCCGAACAAGGCGTACTCCTGCTCAATGCAGCACTCACCGTGAGGGAATCAGACCCCTTTAGCCATGCAAAATATGGCTGGACTGATTTTACAGATGCTGTCATAAGAACTATATCAGACAAGAAAGAAAATGTGGTCTTTTTACTTTGGGGCAGATTTGCGCAAGAGAAGCAGGGGCTTATAGACGAAAACAAACATGCGGTTCTGAAAGCTGCTCACCCCTCACCTTTTTCCGTAGAAAAGGGATTTTTTGGTTGCAAGCATTTTTCTAAAACCAACCAACTCCTCATGGAACATAACCTTCCACCCATAGATTGGAAATTAATGACACCCTAACTACTCCTAAAATAACCGTCATGAAACAGTCTAGTCCTTCACATGCAACGGCCCGCCCGGCTGATAATCTATTAGTCAATATTTTTGGAAGACTGTGGTCCTTGTGGGGGCTTATTAGTTTTATACTCACCTTCCTGCTCATCTTCCTTCCCTCTATGGGGGCCTACCTTTTTAAAGATTACAGAAAAGGCCAGGATTATTTTATTACGGTTTCAAGAGTATGGATGTGGACCTGGCTCCGCCTTATCGGCTGCCCGGTAAAAGTAACCGGTAGGCAATTTTTTAAACCCGGCGAAACCTATGTAATTGTCTACAATCACAATGCTCTGCTAGATGTACCCCTGTCTGCACCATTTGTACCAGGTGGTAATAAAACGATTGCCAAAGCATCCTTTGCCAAAGTGCCCATCTTTGGTTGGTTTTACAAACGTGGGTCCATACTGGTAAACAGAAACGACGATAAGAGCAGGGTTAAAAGTTTTGAAGAGATGAAGAGGAGTTTAAGAGGAGGCATGCACATGTGTATTTACCCCGAAGGAACACGCAACCGTACCAACCAACCTCTGAAAAAATTCTACGATGGCGCCTTCAAGTTATCGGTAGATACTCAAAATGAAATGATACCCTGTGTTATTTCGGGCACTGGGAAAGCGATGCCCATTCACAAAACATTCTTTCTTTGGCCCACTGTTTTACAAATGGATTTTTTGCCGGCTATTTCTCCTGTTGGCCTGGATGCAAAAGAGTTGAAAGAAAAAGTTTTCCAGGTGATGACAACACATTACCTGGCGAAAAATGGGTAGGCCTCTATAGATCGATGAAGGAACGGGTGCGGTTTATTTTTAAGTCTCGCAAGATGGCAGATTTGGGACTGATGGAAATATTGAAAAACTTAAACTTGCCCACCGGCGAAATATTAATGGCCATTTGCCAGCAATGCATTTCCCGGGATAAAAACATACTAATGCTTCCCAACTCTTTATCGGTAATGTTGTAAAAGCCATTAATACCAATCTTCCATTTGGGGGTAAGGTTTACAGAAGAAGTCCAGTTTACATCCTGGTTAAAAGTAGTGGTAGCAGTGCGCTGGCCGGGGATTTGCGAGCGGAAGAAACGAAGGGAATAGTTTAAGCTGATATCCCATGGCACAGAAAAATCTACAAACTCTCCGGGATTGTTATTCATGTAAACGAGTTCTTGCTGGTACTCATCCAACGGCATTCCACTGCTGTTCATATTCTGCTGGTTCAGCCCTGGAAGGTTTTCATTTTTCTTAGTCTTATCTCCTCCTCTAAAAGATGTTTGCATAGATACCGAGCCACTCATGAGCGTGCCAAGGCTAAGGGGCTTTTTTTTCCAGATTAGTTGATCTACTCTTCTTCCCAAACTGTCCATTTGATATGGATCAAAAATGGCCGAAGCCGTTATGTTTATTTTTTCAAAAAGGTTACTTCTTGCAGATAGATTCAGCACATCGAGTTTAAACGAATCTCTCAAAAAATTATAAGCGCCGGTAATGCTGAATCCATCAATAAGAGACACTTTTTTAACAGCGTCGGCGCTGGTATCTTTCCTATCCCGCACTTTCATGCTTATATTATTGTCAATTCCAAAACTGAGGCCACCAAACCTTCCTTCGCCGTAGGCGCCATAAATACTCCGCTCATACACCGAGTACCGTCTCGTATTCTTCGCTGTATCTAATTGCACCGTATTCCAGTCTTTCCCATTTAAATCTGGTTTGTAATTGATAGACACATAAGGCCTGATTTCATGCCTGATAGCTTTCACCCTGCCATTCCTAAAAGTGTACATACCAAAAATTCTTGTACTGGTACTAATACCAAAGGACATTTCGTTTGCCCGGTAAAAACTTTTATTGATTGTGGTATCAACTTTTTTGGTGAGTGGATTCCAGTTCAGGAACTGCCGTTCCTGGTACCATCTTTCCTGGTAACTAACGCTGGGCGATACCTGCAGCGGACCTATTTGCGGCAGCGATAACGATATTGGTACGTTGTGACTGGCACCCCATTGCAAACGGTTAAAAATTTGTTGGCCAATATTACCGGCGGTGTCATAAAAGGAAGAAAGACTTTTAGCATTGGTGTTCAATGCCACGCCCACATTCTCGTACCATTTGTAATCGCCGATGGGTTCTTTCCGCCTAAACGGGTACAAGGTATTTACATTAAATGCTACGTCTGGCAAATTAAAATTGATCAGCCGCAGTCTTGTATTCTGATTGTGATTGGCATTGATGGACAAATTAAATGGCTTGTCCTTCCAAACCTTGGCATATGCAATGGAAGAGTTAAGCTGATTTTGAAAATTACGAGTGGGGTTGTTAGGTACCTGTTCATTAAACTTACTACTGCCCGCATTTACATTGGCATTGAAAGAAACGCCTGGTCTTGCCTTACTATCGGAGGCATGCGTCCAGGTAAAATTTACGGTTTTTGTAGATCTAAAATCGGGATCACCTTTAAAGTTGGTTTTAAATCGCTGAATGTTGAAGCCCATGTTTCCCCGGTAGCGGTAACGCTTGTAATATTGCGGGTTCACACTCCCTGTCCAGCCACCATATGAATAAAGCGTGGATCGTAAAATCACATCCCAGTTAGGCCCAAGTATTTTATAATAACCCAGGCCATCGAGGGCAAGTCCCATTTGATCGTTGGCAGTAAAACTTGGTGCCAGTAATCCCGAGTGCCTGCCCTGCGTGAGCGGATAGATACCAAAAGGTAAGATAATCGGTATTGGCACTCCTTCAAACTCAGGATGAACCGGGCCGGTGAAAGCCATTTTGTTTTGTATAAATTTTATTTTGCTGCTCACAAAAGCAAAGTGAGGAGTATCAAGGTTGCAGGTGGTAAATCTTCCCTTCAGGGCGTAGAACACATCGTTACTTACCTTTTTTATTTTTTCGCCATACACATACATTTCTCCCTGCTGTGTATAGGTTCCTTTGGTAAGACCCTTTTGAGTTTTCATATTAAAAACAATCGTATCGCTCTCCGACTTAAATTCACCCTGCTCAAACTTTGCAGTAGCAATTACTTTTCCGCTGCTATCTTTTACATGATTTGCTTTTACAAGATTGGTATTTTGATTGTACTCAATCGCTGGTGCTTCAAGGCTGTTGTCTGCATATTTTATGGTAGATACTTTTCCATAAAACCTGATGCTGTTATTGGGCACATCTACCACCATAGAATCATCAGCATGATAAGAGACTGGCACGTCAAGAGCACCCTTGGCAATCTTAAAAGAAAAAGTATCGATGCTGTTGACAATAGAAGTATCACTTCTCAATGCAGGTACAGTGTCCATAACAACCACACCGGTCGTGGGTTTGGGCTGGTTAGTTACCTGTTGAACGGTTGGCTTTAGCTTTGGTCTCACTTGCGCAGGAATAGTATCAACCGTTAAACCAATGTGAATTGTACCCGTATTGAAACCAGTGCTTTTATGGTAAAACGTTAATATCAGCATCATAGTAGCACAGAGCCACGCTGAAAAAATTTTTGCCTTACCTTTGTTAGTCTGGTTCATATAATGCGGTAGGCAAAAATAGTTATTAAAACAAAACCGAAGAGTGTTCTAGATAATAATAACAAAACCCATAAAACCTTATAAGATATGCTGGATAGAAAAGCGTTTTTACCACTTGGTATTTTTTGCATGCTAAGCTTGTTTTATGTTCCTACCTCCGCACAGACTCCCAAAAAAATAAAAACAATCATTGTAGATGCAGGGCATGGCGGCCATGATGCTGGCGCAACGGGCCAATATGAAAATTCTTTAAGATCTAAGGAGAAAGATGTAACGCTTGCTATTTCTAAAAAAGTAGTGGCAGAATTAAAAAAACAAATGCCGGAGTTGAATATAGTGCCAACACGAACTTCAGATGTTTACCAGAACCCCAACGACAAGGCCAGGATTGCCAACGAAAATAAAGGTGATCTTTTTCTTTGCATACATGCTGACAGTGGTCCTCTCAAAACAGGAAAGAGGCAGATTGGCACCCGCATGGTTACTAAATACAAAGTGACTTACACCGGTAAAGGGAAAAAGAGAAAGAAAAAGTCAACTCCTTATAAGGTAGAGGAGCCCGTGTTTGAGTACTTTAAACAACCAATGAAAGCTACCGGAACGAGTGTATATATATTTGCAGCGCACAAAACAAGTGCGAAGCTAAAAGCTATTATGGATGACGTAGGCGAATTTGAAATTGAATCCAATGAGGCAGATACCTCTTATGTGCCTATCGATTTTAGTTCGCCCGGCAACAAAACCATCGCCCAGATTTATGCCAAGCGTTATCAGGAAAAAAGTGATCTGTTGGCCTCTCTGGTAAATGATGAGGTAGACAAAACTGGACGAGTTGCGCTGGGTGTAAACCAACGGCAGGTTGGTATAGCTGTGTTGCAGGCAACCAATATGCCGGCCATCCTGGTGGAAACAGGTTTTATAAATAATCCGGAAGACGAGCGTTACATTAACAGTGCTGCCGGCCAGCAAGAAATGGCAGAGGCTATCACTAAAGCGGTAAAGAGGTACCGTGACCAATTAGAAAATGCGGGTAAAACTGCTAGTTCCAAATAATTTAGTTGTTGGTACACTATGTGCATTACTCAGTTGTAATAACTAAAACATATATTAGTAAAAAATAAAGCCTCTAGCAATTAAAGGGCAATTTTAAACGCAAAACACCCAAACTAACAGTGAAAATATCAAATGAAACAAAGGTTGGAGCTATAGCAGTAGTATCTGTTGCCCTACTTATACTCGGCTTTAGCTTTTTGAAAGGAAAAAAACTTTGGGGCGATAGTACCACATTATATGCAAATTATGGTAACGTTCAGGGCCTCCAAAAATCAAATCCGGTAATTATTAATGGACTGCAGGTAGGCACCGTGTTCGACATTAGAACTGATAAAGACATGAGAAACATTTTGGTGGAGCTCACCATTACCAAAGACGTTCTTATTCCTGCCAATTCAATTTGTATCATCAAATCGAATCCTATATCAACCCCGAGTATAGAAATTAAGTTGGGTGATGCTACCGCTAACCTAAAGTCTAAGGATACCATTCTCACGGAGCGAAGCGGAAATATGTTTGACGATGTGCTGAGCAAGGTTGACCCCGTTTTATTCGAAGTAAAAAGAGCGATAAAGTCTGTAGATACTTTGTTGTATAATTTCAATACCATACTAGACCCGCAAGCTAAAAATAATATAGGAACGTCGTTAGCCAATTTGAACAACATCACGGCTTCCATGGTACAATCAACTGCATCTTTACAGTTATTGTTAAATACCCAAACGGGTGCCCTTGCCAAGAGTTTGAATAACGTAAGTTCTATAACCGGCAACCTGGCTGCCACAAACGATAAAGTGACCAATGTAGTAACCAACTTGGATAAGACTACTACAAAAATTGCGGCGCTGGAATTTGATAAAACATTGAACGAATTGAACGCCACCATTTCGGAAATGAAATCTATTGTAGGTAAAATAAATAGTTCCGATGGTACTTTGGGCAAATTGATGAACGACCCCGTGATGTACCAGAACCTTGCTTCTACCGGAAACAAGCTGAATCTATTACTGGATGATATCAGGCTCAACCCAAAGAGATACGTGAACATCTCTGTTTTTGGCAAAAAGCAAAAATCAAGTCCACTTATGGTACCCTTACCAGACACGTTGAATTCGCCCTATTACATCGAAAAAGTAAATTAAATTTGCGGACCGTCAGCGCAGTACACAACTACTGACATTTACAGCGGAATGAAAATATTCACCCAATCAATTTTTTTTAAGATAATCCTGTTAGCTACAGGATTATTTTTTATGACAACCAGCCAGGCCCAAACACCTGTCACCGTTTCTTCATTCCCC
>JBKJKD010000316.1:0-7051 GCA_046597635.1 Ferruginibacter sp.
ATTTCTGGAATGTTCCAACATTCCTTTTACAATGGCTCCGGCTCTTTTACCATGATGAGTAATTTTCTCCAGATTCTTTGAAATATCCTCTAAAATCTCATCCTGTAAAGCTTCGTCTCTTTCATCTTTACTTTTTGCTCTTTCTTCCTTAATCTCATCAATCAACTCGTTACTTACCTCAGAAAAATTATTTACAAAGTTTAACGGGTTTTGAATTTCATGGGCAATACCTGCGGTTAGTTCTCCCAGAGAAGCCATTTTTTCGGATTGGATCAGTTGCGATTGAGTTGCTTTTAGCGTATTTAAAGTTTGTTCAGCCTGTAGTTTTTGTCCTTGAATAATGACGTTTTTTTGTTGCAGTTCTTTATAAGTAAGTCTAAGCCTCTTTCTGTTTCGATTTACTGTCCAAACTATTACCCCCAATGTGACCATGGCAACGAGTGCCGCATATATAAGCCATTGTTGCTTCAAAGCGTTGCGTTCAAACTCGAGTTCTTTTTTCGAAAATTCATTTTCAGCTTTATAGTTTGCAACTATCCGTTCAGTCTCCAGGCTTTTTAGACTGTCATCATATATCTTATAATTTCTGTAATATTGGAAGGCATTACTTCCATCGCCTAAGTCTTCATAAATATCAGCAACAATTTCATAAGCGTCCCTTAACAGTTGTGCCTGGCCCATGTCCTTAGCTTTTTGTAAAGCCCGCATCCCAGCATCCAACGCCTCGTTTTTCAAGCCTTTTCTTTGATGAACTTTTGCCAAACCAATTAATGCTTTACAGTTAGCCCTTGCATTGTTGCTTTGTTCTGAAAGTAAAAGTGCGTTTTGAAAGAAATCGTAGGCCTTTTGTGTACTGTCTAGCTGAAAGTAGGTGTCACCTAATGTATTAGTTATAGCCAGTAAAATTCCAGCATAATTTTTAAGGGTAGCAAGCTCGTAAGCTAAACTTAAATTTTGCAAAGCCTTGAACGGATTGTTTTGGACGAGGCTAACTTCCCCCAAATTATTATAGGCTAATGCAATACTGGAGGTATCTTTTATTTCCAATGCAATTTTTAGGGTTTTTTGATAAGCGATTTGCGCATCATTCATTTTACCCTGGTAAAAATATATCGTTCCAATATTGTTATGGCTACTTAAAATCACTTGTTTGTCGCCGATAGATTCAGCTTCTTTCAGTGATGCGAAAAATCTCTCTAAGGCTACAGGGTAATTTCCTTGATTTAAATAGACCAATGCTATATTTCCAAGTAAACCTGGTAAAGTTTTTTTGTAACCAATCTTTTGTGCCAGACGATATGATTGTTCATAATATTCTAGAGCTTTTTCAAAATTCCCTTTTGTTTGATAGGTATTACCATATACATTATAAACATCCACTTCGCCTTTTTCATGGCCAGCTGATATGCAATTTCTCTCAAGGGTTGGTAACTGCAACAAAGCCGAGTCAGGAAAGTTATCAGCATATATAAATGCAATTTTGATTAAGGTATTCAGGTATACCGTATCAAACTTGTAATTTTCTTTCTCCTCTAAAAGTTTCAATTTTCTATTTAATTGAAACAGTGACTCTGCTTGTGCCTTTGCAGAAACAGCTAATAAAATGCAGCAGATTATATTTAGCACTGACTTCATATAGGGTAACTAAATTTTAGGCAATAGAATAATAAATGTTGTTCCCGCCTGCGCTGAGGCTGCTGTAGATGAGCCTTCTGCTACCTTTGTTTCCACCTTCAATTCTCCACCATGTGCTTTAATTATATCATAGCTCAAGCTCAATCCCAGCCCTGTTCCCTGACCGGTAGGTTTTGTAGTAAAGAAGGGCTGAAAGATTTTATCCAGTATTTTTTTTGGGATGCCCGGCCCGTTGTCTCTTACTTTTATTTCTACCTTATCGCCTATTTTTTTTGTACTTACCCAAACAGTAGGCTCATGCTTATACTCAGGGTGTTTGAACCCGCCTTCGGGTGGCAGGGGGGCTGCATAAAAAGCATTGGTGAGTAAATTCAAAATAACTCTTCCAATATCTTGGGGGATGATGTTGATATTGCCAATGTTCTTGTCAAAATCAGTCTTAATGGTTGCGTTGAAGCTTTTGTCTTTTGCACGCAAACCATGATAGCTCAATCGTAAATACTCATCGCACAACTCATTAATATCTGTTGGTTCTTTTATACCGCTGCTGCTGCGGCTATGTTGCAGCATTCCTTTCACTATTGCATCGGCTCGTTTGCCGTGGTGGTTTATTTTTTCAGAATTTTCTTTTATGTCGTTGGCCAGTGCTTTAACCTCTTCAGTATTTCCCTTGTTAACTTCTTCCACTAATTCACTTATCAACTCTCTATTTACCTCACTAAAATTAGTAACAAAATTCAAGGGGTTTTGTATTTCATGTGCAATGCCGGCGGTAAGTTCGCCTAGGCTAGCCATTTTTTCGGATTGAATGAGTTGGGATTGGGCGGCTTTTAATTCATGATATGCTTTTTCCATTTTGGCATTGGCCATTTGCTTGAAACGATTGTTGCGCCAAAGCAGGAATGATGCAATCGTAACAATAAGTAATACTGATAGTAATGTCCCCATTAAAATGAGGTTCTTACTTGCAGTTTGCTTTTTCTCAGATTCAAATTTATTTTCCTGCTCACTCAGGTTAACCATTTCGAGGGCCTTTAACTTTTCACTGCCAAATAATGAATCCCTTGAGTTGATATAAATGTTAAGATATTTATTAGCTACTGAAGGATTAGAATCAGCATATTCTTCCGCTAATATTTTTGCAGCCGGTTGAATAAGAATGGGCATTTTTAGTTTATACCCCCCTTGTAAACTCTGTTCTGCATAAAAAATAGCAGAGTCGGATCTATTTAATAGCTGGTAAACTTGTGCCAATCCAATAGCCTCATGTGCCAAATGAAAATAGCGGATGGCATCTTCATATCTATTTTCTTGTAAGGCAATATTACCCGCAACCCGGTATGAATTGTTTGCAAGATCAGTGGAAAAACTGCCATATTTATCTGCATAACGGAGTAAGATCTTTTCATAAGATTTAGCAGAGTCAAGCCTGCCCAAACGTTGATAACTATCTCCTAACTGCATGTAAGTTGGCCACTTTTGAGGTTCCTCGTATGTTTCGAAAAAAGGGTTATGCAATGCTTTGTTTACCCAATATAATGAGGTTATATTATCTTCTTTGGTTATCGCATTGATCCACATTATGTTGCAGAGATATATCATTGCCACTGGATGATGTTTTTCAGCCAGCTGCATGGCCCTGTTAACTTTATCGGTTGATTTTGCCCACTCCCCGCTTACAGCCAGTGTAAAAGCAGCCCGCCCAAGACACCTGATTATTCCAACAGGATAATTAATTTTTTCAGCAATGGCTGCGCCCTGGTCTGCATACTTCACGGTTAATACAGGATCCTGTAAAACATACATGGATGCAAGCCTTACAAGGTGATTGACCTTATTGGTATCATCCGGATAAGTTGGAAGCAGTCTGGTAATGCTGTCAACATATTTTTGGTCAAGAGGTGTTGATTGCGCCAATCCTCTATAGCTTATACAAAACAGTAATGGCATCCAAAAAATACTGTTTATGATTTTATTCATCGCTTTATTTTTAACTACACAGAATATAAATAGTAAAATTAGACCCAAATTATTCTTTTACTTCTACTCCTCTCTACCAACAGGTAATTGAATTATAAATGTTGTTCCTGCACCTTCCTGTGTTTCCACTTTTATTTCACCGCCATGTGCTTTTACAATATCATAACTCAAGCTTAATCCCAAGCCTGTTCCTTGTCCTGTTGGTTTGGTAGTAAAGAAGGGTTGAAATATTTTGTCTAATACTTTTTGAGGGATGCCGTTTCCGTTGTCACTTACTCTTATTTCTACTTTGCCGTTTATTTTTTTTGTGCTGATTGAAACCGTTGGGTCGTAAACTACCCCTTGACGGGGCTGGGGGGCTTTCTTTTTTTCATCCACTACATAAAATGCATTAGTCAGTAAATTCAACACCACTCTTCCAATATCTTGTGGAATGATATTGATGTTTGCGATTGAATTATCAAAATCAGTTTTCATTGTTGCATTAAATGATTTGTCTTTTGCCCGCAGACCGTGATAGGAGAGACGAAGGTATTCATCACATAAGGCATTAATATCTGTTGATTCTTTTACGCCGCTAGTACTACGGCTGTGTTGCAACATTCCTTTTACAATGGCATCGGCACGTTTGCCATGATGGTTTATCTTTTCAAGGTTCTGTTTTATATCAGAGGCAATCAATTTTGCTTCGGATATATCCCCTTTGTCTAACTCGATATTCATCTCATCAATTAACTCATTACTTACTTCCGAAAAGTTATTGACGAAGTTTAACGGGTTTTGTATTTCATGTGCAATGCCGGCGGTAAGTTCGCCAAGTGAAGCCATTTTTTCTGATTGGATGAGCTGACCTTGAGTAGCCTGTAATTCAGTATAGGTTTTTTCCACTTTATCCCTTTGAAAACGGATCTCTTCTTTTTGTTTCTCCAATAAATTATTGGCTTTTTGTTTTTTAATGTTATTCCGGTACAGCACAAATGCCAGAACCAGGAACAATACCATGCCGGCAATCAATCCATACATCTTTAATTTCGTCTGATAGCGCCGTTGTGCTTCTTTACTCTGCTGATCAAGCTGTCGCCGACGTCCCGTTTCATTGAATGTAAGCGTTTGAAATTGCCTTATCTTATCTGTATTATAAAGACTATCTTTTAAAGATACAGATAGCTGCAGGTATTTATAGGCACTGTCGGGTTGACCATTTGCATAGTATAACTCTGCCACCAGCGGACTTATCTCTGCTACGTATGTATTTGTGTTTTCGCCCCATGCCTGAACAGTTGCTTTAAAATCTTGCAATAAGGCCAATGCATTTCGGGCATAAGATAATGCCGAATCTAACCGGCCTTGCTTTTTAAATAGTCTGGCTAATCCTTCGTACCCACCTGCGCCCAACTGCGGATTATAGATTTGAAGGGCATTTGGATATACGAGTCGGTAATAATAAAATGCTTTTTCATCATCTCCTTTTTTAGCATAAATATTCCCTTTCAAAAGGCTGGCGAATGCTATATCACCTTGTTTAAAATTCGACCTTACAATTAGTCTATTGGCGTATAATAAAGTTGAATCCATATTATTCAAATTATAATATGCATCGGCAATAATATGTACAGCCTGATTATTTATGGTCTCATAGCGATTATCTGTAGTACTAAATCTACGGGTGATGGAGTCTGCCAGATATCCATAACGTAATACGTTAGCGTAGTCTTTCATAGACGCAAAATCAGTTGTAACATTTACAAGTGTATTAAATATTATAAAGTCATCTTTCCCTTTCTCTGCCAGAGCAAGGTTGGATAGTCTGAGTTCTAATGCTTTCGGATAATTTCCCAGAGAATGCATAAGGGATGCCGTAATTTCTTGCAGGTTAATCAGCATATTGGAACGCCCTTGAGTTGACCATGCTTTATAATCACCGGATCTTAGAATCTTTTGCTGCAATTGATAGGCTTCATTTGCATAAAATAGTGCTGAATCGGAATTATAAAATTCCGGAAGGAAAGCATAGGCCTGCGCAATATTAGCCATAATAGTTACCTTACTGGTATCGACTTGCTCATGTATTAATGCATATTTTTTTTCTTTGAAGAATTCATCTCTCCAGACTGAAACGATATCTGTTAGCGTAGTATCTCCGGTGATGTTAATGATCCGGTCTGCAACTTCCAGCCCGTTGTTTTGTTTTTCTACGCTCAGCCAATCACCCCTGTGGTACTTGTAGCGGATTGTACCTTTGGGTAAATCTAAAACAATAGACTTTACATTCTCCCCAGCATGTTGCATGAGGTATTTCTTGTTGTGAGTAGAATCCCAATTACTGAACGTACCTGTAACGTAAATACTGTCATGGCGAATGACGGTCTTTTCTTTTAATACAAACGTCACTTTATTTTGTGCAGTAAGGCTTGTAACACAACAAAAGCACAACAACAGATTAATAACGTTTTTCATACGATAAAAATTTGGCAGAGTTAAATTCAAAATTTTTTGATCTATGGTAGTTCAACAATAAAACAGGTCCCTACTCCCTCCTTTGTTTCTACTTTTAACTCTCCACCATGTGCTTTAATAATATCATAACTTAAGCTCAATCCCAATCCTGTTCCCTGCCCGGTGGGTTTTGTTGTAAAGAAGGGTTGAAAGATTTTGTCTAATATTTTTTGAGGAATGCCGTTGCCGTTGTCTGTAACGCTTATTAAAACTTTATCATCAACTTTTTTTGTACTTATCGAAACCGTGGGCTCGTAGAGAGGTGACAGCTTTTCAAAAGCTGTCACCTCTGTTGCTGATTTTTTCTTTTCATCAACTGCATAAAAAGCATTGGTTAACAAATTCAAAACAACTCTTCCGATATCCTGTGGAATAATATTTATTTTTTCCAGGTTCTGTATTACATCTTTCATAATTTCCCTCACATCTTCAAGGTTACCTTTCTCCATTTCTTCCTTCATTTCATCCAGCAACTCTTTGCTTACTTCACTAAAATTATTTACAAAATTTAATGGATTTTGTATTTCGTGTGCAATGCCCGCAGTAAGTTCCCCGAGCGAAGCCATTTTCTCAGATTGTACCAATTGTTTTTGTGCAGCCTGTAAGTTGGTCAGCGCATCTTCAGCTTTTTGCTTTTCTTCTTTAAGCCTTTGCAGGTCAACTCTTGCTTGCGTAAGATCTTTAAAACGGGAATAGGCCAAAGAGAAAACAGAAGCGGCCCTTTTTAGTAAGCTCCAGCTTTCAGCAGATATATCTCCTGCAGAAGCTGCACCAATGGCGCCATGCGAAAATTTATACAGGTGATACGTACGGTCGGGAATCTCATCACCATAGTAACCAAGAAAGGAGCGGAGTTGGCTTCGCAAAAACGAATCCATTCCGTGGTTACTATGGTGATGAGATTCCCGACCGTACGTATCACCTGTATAAATTTTCGCAT
>JBKJKD010000321.1:0-10516 GCA_046597635.1 Ferruginibacter sp.
TGTCTAATATAGCTTTGATAGCTAAAAAATCGTCCACCCAACTTGCCGAATATGTTTTGATGAGCATGCTGTTTATATTTTTGTATCTGGCAAGGGGGTAAGTTTTATTTTTCGAACCTGAGTTAAACAGGATCTTTTTGCCTATTCACTAAAATAAGCTGTTTGTTATTTTCTTGCTCGGTAAGAATGGTCTTAAATAAACGGTGTCTCGGTTACTGTTGGTCATCCAGAGTTTGATATCCTCCATTTCTTCTTGTGAGAACTGCGATTTATGGCATTGCATAGCCGCCATGGCGTCCAACATATTTTGTTTGCTGCATGGAATGCGAACGGTTAGATATTCCTTTTTTACTGGCTTCCAGTTGCCAAACATATTTTTAACCCAGGTCTTAAAGTCTGGTGTTTGTTTCCAGTTTTCTGTGGGAATACCTGCATAGTATAACTGCTTAGGGTTTAAGTTTTCTCCTGATTGAAAAAGTTCGGTAACAACATTGTGCACGGTGCGGTGGTCCATGTGCCCATACCCACCGTCTGGTCCCCAGGTAATTACAATGTCTGGCTTATACAATTTAAAAATACTGTCCAGCCTTACACGTAGCGGATTACCAGTGAAATCTTTTGCCAAAGAACCATCACCAAGTCCCAATAAAAGGGGAGGTTGTATTCCTAATTTCTCACATGCACAAGCAGCTTCACCAGCCCTTGCCACGGCTAAGGTATCTCCCGCAGGAATGTTGGCATGTTTGGAAGTTC
This sequence comes from Ferruginibacter sp., assembly GCA_046597635.1. Classification (GTDB taxonomy): domain Bacteria; phylum Bacteroidota; class Bacteroidia; order Chitinophagales; family Chitinophagaceae; genus Ferruginibacter. Next base: position 754 of record JBKJKD010000321.1, read on the forward strand.
CTAGTTCGCCTTTTGTAGCTAAAACAAGATATACGGTATGTCCTTCTTGTGCATATTTTGTAAGCAAAGGAGTTACGTTAGATACTGCTTCATCATCAGCATGGGCAAATATCGCCATGATGGTTTTCTTTTCATTTTTTTGAGCAAAACAAAAAAAGGAGCTGAAGCAGCATAAGAAGATGGGAATACATTTTGTAAAAACCATAGCGCTAGTTTTAAAGTGAACAGTCCGTCATTGTAGCATTGCTGGGTAAGGAAATTCTTTCTTAGAAAAACTCCTCTACCAAATATACATACAATGTGATACAGCGACTACTGCACAAGCTTAAGTAGGTTTTTCATGGGCTTTCTATCTGGAAATTTTCGCAACCAAAGCTAACTTACCTATACATCGATCCTTTGCCTGGAGCATGGGGGTATCTGAACTACTTTATTAATCTCTTAGCCACTAAAGATACTCCCGCTAATGAGGGGATATGGAAATGCTGGCGCAGATGCGAACTTTCCCGCAGATCACCGCAGATGGAAATACTCCCGCAGATGAGCGCAGATGTAAGCCTCCTTTAGTGCCAACTTTTTAGAATTACCTACTGACCATTGACCCAATGACCATCTTACGGCCTCACCACCTCCACCCATCCTCCTTTACCCGCCGCAGTCACACTCGCATCATACATCGCCTCCGCACGGGTGGCTGGTAAAAAATACCGGCCGGGGTAGGCGGCATTGAGTTGTATGTAAAAAGTAAGGGTTTCGTTTTGCCGCAGGTCGAAATAGGTATGCACCCGGTCGTCCCTGGTATCCTGGTATTCTGAAGGGGAAGATTTAAAAGCGCCTTCGCCATCCATCATGCGGGCATTGAGAATTTCCCAGCCGCTGGCAAATACTTGTGTGAGTGCCATTTCGTAATAAGTACCTTTTTTGCCCGTGTTCCTTACCGTTACCTTGGCAATAAAATCGGTGCCTTGCTGCAATTGTTGTGTGTTCACAGGTTGCCCGTTTTGCGAAATATAATTGACGGTCATGCCAAGCAAAGGAGAACTTGCGTACTGTGTGCTATCGCCGGTGAGTGGCTGCCCCTGTGTAATGAGGCGGATGTACAAAGTATTGCTGCCATTGTTTTTAATAACCACCGGTGCACTGCCCTTAGCCACGCTTACTGGCATCTGCCGCAGGTAACTGTTGGAGTTCAGCGTGGCGGTTGCACCGGCAATGGTTGTGCTGGCCATGATCTTTTGCCCCGAGGGATTCTTACCACAGAATTTTGCAATGGCTATCAAACTGTAAGCGGTGGTTTGGGTGCTGTACCAACTGTCCTGCGAAAGTTGCCCGGCTACGGCCGTTAAAACCTCCGCTGCTTTTTTGCGGTTACCCATCAGCGCAAGGGTTTCCAATACCATGGCCTGATCTCGCAACGAAGAACCAAACGTAAATCCTGGATTGATGCGTTGCTCAAAGCTCGTAGGCATGCCGCTGCTCAGGTCCAGCGCAATGTTACCCTGCCCTGCCAGTTGATAAGCTGCTGCCAGCCGCCATTTGGCTTCAGGCGAAATGTATTTGAATTCTTTGAGACGATTCATAGCGCCGAGTTCGGGTGCTTTGGCCAAGGCGAGTGTGTACAAGCGATAGGCCTGTGTTAGATCGCCGCCATAAAAATTAGTTGTGCTGGGAACCCAATTGTTGGCTTTGCCCTTTTGGAAATTCTTCCAGGAATTCAGCATGGTTTCACTCACATAATAACCATTGTTTTGTGCCTCTATTAAAAAGTGGCCGGCATAACTGCTGCTCCAATCGTCGGCTTCATTGGCACCCGGCCAATAGTTAAAACCGCCGTCTGCTCTTTGAAAATTCTGCAAGCGGGCCAGACCGGTTTTGATATTTCTTTCTACATCTGCCTGCTGGCGTGTATCCAAATCCGTTAGTTGTTTCAACACCAGCTGAGGAAATATGCCGGAGATGGTTTGCTCTAGGCAACCATGCGGATACTGTATCAGATAGCTCAATCTTTTTTGCAGGTTCATAGCAGGGATGGAAGAAATTTCTACCACGCCCGTGCTTTGTGCTGGTATGCCGATGGCAGTGGCCGTGGCCGTCCATTGCTGACCCGGCGCCAGCACTACCTGTTGTATGTTACTGACAACCGGGTTAGGATTGCGAATATCCAGCTCTACTTCGTCGCTGGCTTTTTCGGCGCCGCTGCTCACATTTACTTTTACCTGCCCGATGCCCGTAGCATTTTTGATGCGCACATTGAAATACGCCATCTGCTCGCCGGTTTGCGTGAAGTTGAGCGTTTGCGATTTGCCGCCTACCACTTCAAAAAATTCGTTGCTCAGCAAAGAAACATTCACCGCACGAATATTATTTTCCATGGCAAAAACGGTTACGGGCAATTGGATGCTTTCGCCGGGCGACAATACCCGTGGCATGGTGGCCAATACCATCAATGGTTTTTTAACGGCCACGGCTTTTTCTGCAAAACCATAACTACCGGCATGCGCTGCTACCACCATCATGCGCACAGAGCCAATGTAAGCAGGCATTACAAAACTTTGTGTTTGTTTTTGTCCTTTGTTTAAATGGAAAGGGCCCATGTATTTTACGACGGGTTTAAAACGGTTAGCGGTTTTCTGGCTCACGGGGCCAGCATCGTTATCGCCACCAATGGTAAGGATGCGTTCCAAATCACCGCCCCATGCGCCAATTACATCGTCAAACAAATCGAAACTTTTTACACCCAATGCTTCCCGGGCGAAGAATGATTTGTGTGGGTCCGGTGTTTTAAAATTGGTAAGATCCAGCAAGCCTTCATCTACCACGGCTATCATGTAGCTCATTTCTTTGCCGGCAGCCTCGCTCACGCTAATGGATACCTGCTGCCCCGGCCTTATGGAAGTGGGTGCAGTGATCACGGGTTTAAGTACTGTATTTTTATCTTCAATTAAAATAGGAATGGTGCCATACATGCGTATGGGCAAATCGTTGAGGGTTTGCGCATGCGGCTGCAGCAAGCTCACTGTAGCATATACATTGGGTGCCATGCCAGGCTCGGCTTTGAATTTTACAAGGGTTTGTCCCTGTGTGGTTTCCTGCCAAAAAGTTTTGACGCTGTGGCTGCCATTTTCCAGGCTCACGAGCATGCGACCAGCTTTGGCCGATGGAATGGTAAGGGTTACTTCTTCGCCCACTTCGTATTTTTCTTTGTTACTGCTAAACGAAAGCATGGAGGCGGCTGTCTGGTCTTCCTGCCCGGAGCGGCTTTGCCAGCCCGGCTCATCTACATAAAAAACGGAACCGGTAGTGTGGCCACTTGTTTTGTCCTTTACCAAAATGAGGTAGCGCCCCCATTCCTGCCCACCTGTGCTAAACTGCCACTGCCCACGACCGTTAGTGATCAGAACGTTTTCTTTTTTTATAAGTTTGTTGTATTCGTTCTGGGCGAAATTGCTAAGGTTGTCGCCGGCTTCATCCCACCACCAACGCCATTGAATTTTATAAAAAGTTACTTCCATTTCTCTGCTGCCGCTGAGCAAATTCCCCTTGTTGTCTACATCTACCAATTGCACCATATGTTGTTTCCCTGCCAGGAGATAGTCAAAAGGTTTTTCACCTTGCGGCATTTTAATACCGGCATAACTGGCAAAGGGACTGTATGCAATGCTCGTATTGTTTACGCTAAAACTGCCGCCGGGTTCAAATACCTTAGTGAGCAAATTGGCTGTAAGCATGCCGGGTGCAGCCTCGTCTAGTTGAAAGTCTGGTTTGATGGTGCCACTGCCAGCCGAATCAAGCGTGCCATCAAAAATTGTTTTGCTTTGTGTACTGTAATTGCTGGTGGGGTTATCAAATTCAAAGCCGGCAAATTTTTCAAACACCGTTTTGCGGGAATACAAGGAAGCATCAATTTTTGCTTTCAGATTTTTACCGGGGCTGCCAAAGAGCCAGGCTGCATCAATGCTTCCCGAAGTATTGCTACCCATGCCGAGAATGGCTTCTTTGCCAAAATCCAATTTTATTTTTAAACGGTTGGGCATCACCGTTTCAATCTTGATGCGTTTTTCAAACACGGCGCCGCCTACTTTTATTTTTGCGAGCCAGTTGCCGGTGGGGGCGCTGGCATCAGTGGCGGTTTTAAAAACATAAAAACCATCGGTACCACTGGTTTGCATGGCCTGCCGGTACAATTGCCCCTGCGGTGTAAAAAAGTTGAACTCTACCGGGTGGTCTTTGGGCAGCGTGCCAGTTTTATCTTCTATGATGCAATTGAGGTAAATGCTATCGCCGGGGCGCCAAACGCCTCTTTCACCAAAAATAAATCCTTTGATGCCGTTCTTTATTTCTGCGCCGCTTACATCAAAGCGACTCAGGGCAAGGGCGCTGCCATCATCCAATTTTAAATAGCCTCGCTCGCTGCCTTTTTTGGCGATGAGCAGGTAAGGTTTTTGTTTAGTGTCGAGGGTTGCAAAGCCATCGCTGCCGCTGCTGCTTTTGGCTATTACCTGATGCTGGTAATCTAAAATTGTCAGCTCCACTCCACCCATCGGTTCGGTGCTCAGGATATCACTCACGGCTACGAGTAGAGTATTGTTATTGCCTTTTTTTGCGGTAAGGCCAATGTTGCTGGCAATGATGTTGCGGCTGGCCCAGCGGTCTTTGTTATAATAAGAACGATGGGTGGGATCGTTTCTTTTTTCCCAGCTGTAGCCATATGGATAATAATTATCGTAGGCATCCCAAAAACTGTCGAAGTCATCTTTGCCGCTGTTGTAAAGGCCATAGTATCCTTCGTCGTAATAGTCTTCTCCGTCTTCACCCTCGGGCTGCGCCTCGCTGGTATCTGTCGTGGCTTTGCTATACAAAGAATACTGCGGCCTGAAGCCAATGGTGATGGTATAAATAGCACCGGGTTCTGTTTTTAAAAATTTGTCAATGTCCAGGGAGAAACGTTGTTTCACATGCAGGTCCAGAGTTTTATCAGCATCCAGTTGCAGCGTTTTTTGCACAATGGGTTTGGCTACTCGTCTTATTTCACTGTTACCGCCTAAAGAATTTTCCTGGAAAAATTGCGGCACATTGTTTTCGTAAATTTTTAGGATGCTAATGTCTACCGCCGACAGGTTTACAGCGTCAAAAGGCAGCACGAGCTTGCCACTGTTGGGCAGGATGTTTCCTTTGCCGATAATTTTTACGGAAGGCATGCGGTTTTCAAAAACGATGTTGCTGGTAAAATTTCCGGCGAGTGTTTGTCCCCATTTATTTTTGATACCGCCATTGGTATTCACGGTAAAGTTGCCATCGAGTTGTGCTCCCACATACAATTTTACTTCGCTGCCGTTGATGCTGTAAGACACATCGGGCTGATTGGCAAAACTCAGCAGGCCAGTAAGATCCTGGTCGCTGGCAATGGGGTCGCTGAATTGTACCGAAGCATATTGCTGCGCATCATTCATAGCTACTACCTGTATGAGTTTAAAATCGCCGATGGCGGGTACGGGCAGTTTGTACACCCCGTCATTTTTTATGTTGAGGGCGGCGCCATTCCAGGTAAGGTTGAGGGCTTGCTCGCTGTTGCTCCTGGTAATGTTGCTGATGGTAAACTGGTGTGTTTTATTGTTGTTGCTATGCTGCCATTTGATAGGGTAGGCCTGGCTATTTTGTATGGCAGCTAATAATTTTTCTACCTTAGCAATATCTTCAGCATCAGCAGTGGTAAGTGTGCCTTCTACATACATTTTATCTTTGTTGCCATCGCTGCGGATCCCGCTGTTGCTCACTTTAAAGGCAGGCTTGGTGGTTTGAAAATTAAAAACCAATTGGCTAAACTCTTTCGGCACTTCCGTTACTTTACCCAGCTCAAATTTTACTTCGTACAACTGGTCGGGCTCTAAATCCTTTTCTGGCTTAAATTCTATAGTACGTGTATCTATCCAAACCGTTTTTCCTTTTACGGCAGGGGAGAGGCTGAACAATTTTTCTTTTACCTCCTGGCCCACGCTATGGGTAGTACTCGCATTGCTGGCCAACTGCACCCGTATAGCAGATGTTTTAGAAACTACGCCTGTACTGTAGGCCTCCACATATTTTGAATACGCCGGGTCTACCGATTTCCAGGTAACTGTTTTTTTGTTACAAGATGGACTGACAGCTATTGTGAGAGTAAGTAGAAGGCATAACAATAAAGCTGCGTTGCGGCTTAAGATGGTACTTGCGGGAAACATAAGGGGAGTTTTAAAATTGTTCCATAAATATTGCACGAATATTTTATATCGTGAAATCTATTTTTGGCGCTGCTGTTAATTGTGTGGTAAAGAAATGTTACCCCTCCCGGAAAGCTTGCCGGTGTATTTCTGAAAAGGACATTAAGGGTGAGTGAAGGTTGTAGCTAGTAGATCGCAAGATAATAGTTCCGTAAAAGCTTAAAATAGTGATACAAAAGAGAGTTGCTTTGTTACAGCATCCAAATTTTTTTACTGTTCTTTTGCCTTGACGCAAAAAAACCAAAAAGTCAAGGCTAACCCGAACGGCTCCGCCCGTTTAGCCGGCCAACGCACAACAACGCAAATGACATTTCGCTGATAGGGTGAAAATATAAGTTTGGGAAGACTACCAGAGCAAAGTCCCTACAGTATACTTTTAAAAAAGAATTAATCAAGGTGTTTGCTTCAGCTGAAAAGTATGCGTATTTCATCCCGCTTAACTACCGCTTTTTCCCTTATGGTTTCGATACCTCTCTGTCTTGGTTACTAGCTTGAGGCCCTAGCCTTTTTCTGCAGCCCTTGATTTTTGTTTCTTTTCATCAAGGAAAGGAAAAGGCCACAAAGGTTGCGGATTTATAAACCGTTTGTATCCTTTGTTCTTTTTGTGTAAAACTTCCTACATCACCAGATTCTTCACCAAATCTTCCCACACATCTGCTTTGCGGATGAGCGTGGCTTGGCCATCTTTTAGCATCACTTCAGCAGGCTTAAAACGACTGTTGAAGTTGCTGCTCATCTCAAAACCATAGGCACCTGCGTTGTGAAAAACGAGCAGTTCTCCTTCTTTGGTTTCAGGCAGAGATCGGTCGGAAGCGAAGGTGTCGGTCTCACAAATGTTTCCTACCACGGTATACTCCTTTAGCGGGCCGGTAGCGTTGCTTACGTTTTCAATTTTATGGTAGGCATCATAAAACATAGGACGGATGAGATGGTTAAAACCTGTGTTCAGACCAATGAAAGCCGCCGCAGGCGTATGTTTCATTACATTAACGGTAGCAAGTAAATAACCTGCACCGCTCACTAAAAACTTTCCTGGCTCAAACCATACCTGTAAAGGTTTGCCGTTGGGGTTCGGGTGATTGTCAAATGCTTCCTGCACTTTTTGCGCCAGCAAGGGGATGTCTGTTTCAGCATCGCCATCTTTATAAGGTACTTTAAAACCACCACCAAGATCTATAGACGATAATTCTTTGAAATGCGGAATAAGGTCGAATAATACTTCGATACCTTTTACAAATACCGCTACATCCTTTATGTCGCTACCGGTATGTATGTGTAAGTTTTGGATAAATAAATCATGCTTTTCAACCAGTGCTAAAATCTCTTTCAGCTGCTCCACGGCAATACCAAATTTGCTCTTGTCGTGCCCGGTAGAAACTTTCAGGTTGCCACCCGCCATAATGTTTGGTCTGAGACGGATGCCGACAGGGTAGCTATGGCCATATTTTTTGCCAAACTTTTCCAGGTTGCTCAGGCTGTCTATGTTGATGTTTACGCCCAACGATTGTGCTTCTTCAATTTCAGAAAAATGAATGCCGTTGGAAGTGTATAAAATATTGCGGGGTTCAAAGTCTGCAAGCAGGGCAAGCTTTACTTCATTGATAGAACTGCAATCTACATTACAGCCCAGGCTTTTAATATGTTTTAAGATGTTGATGTTGGTGAGGGCCTTACATGCATAAAAAAAACGGGTATCGGTTTTTGCAAAGGCAGTGGTTAGCTTCTTGTACTGTGCTGTGATGTAGGCTGTATCGTACACATACAAGGGCGTGCCAAATTGGGTGGCCAGGTGCTGAAATTCTGCAGAAGAAATACTGTTCATGCTTTAAAGATATTAAGTTGTTTTCTTTATGGATGACTTTTAGCGCTTGTGCTTTTCAAAATGTCATTTCGATTTTACAAATAAAAAAGGCATCCGGTAAAACGGTATGCCTTTTATAAAAAGTATTTACAATAATTAGTATCAGGCTTCGTCGTCTGCTTCAGTTTTCGCTTCGGTCCCAGGAGCAATTGGGTCCTCTTCGGCATCCCCAACCTCTTCACTGCCTGGTTCTCCTTCCTCTTCTATTTTTTCTACCACGGTTTCCTCCACCAATTCTTCCTCAACCAGTTCTCCTGTATTTACCACCAACTCTTCTACTACTTCTTCAGTTACCTCAATTTCTTCTATAAATTCGGTTCTAGCTAAAATGGCTTCTGGAGAAACGGCCGTCCCATTTTCCGCTGCTTCCTGCTCTTCCAATATGTCGCTCACCGATGTTGCATTGGCATATTCTTCCATCAGCACTTCCCTTATTTTAGGAAGATCATCGGCACTGTTGATACCAAAATAATCCATAAAAGATTTTGAAGTATTGTAGATAAGCGGTTTGCCTACGGCATCTTCATTTCGACCAGAGATAATAATGAGGTCTTTCTCTAATAATTTCTGCACAGCATAATCGCAGTTCACACCACGAATAGATTCGATCTCACTTTTGGTGATGGGCTGTTTGTAAGCAATGATGGCAAGGGTTTCCAGGGCCGCATTAGAAAGTTTTTTAATGAACTTATCGCCGTTGATTAAGGCCACTGTTTTATGATAAGCAGGCTTCGTTAAGAACTGCCATCCGCCGCCACTTTGTTTTAGTTCGAAGGCATAAAACTCAGAATCGTATTTTTCCTGAATACCTTCTATGGCAGATTCTACCTGCTCCAGGCTTGCACGGTCTTCAATAAAACCCAATGCATTGTTTACATGTTCCGTTAATTCGGCAGCAGACAGTGGTTTGTCGCTGGCAAAAATCAATGCTTCAATGTGGGGGATGATGGTGCTTATTTCCATTTAGTCAATATCTGTCACTGGTTATTGTTCAATTGGTCATTGGGTCAGTAGGTCATTTGCCATTAGGTCATCGGTCAATGGGTCAGTAGGTCATATTTCATTAGAAAGAAGGTCGTCCAGATCTGCCGCCTGTATTTTATAAGCAGCTTGATCCTCCTTGAGTTGCTGATCATCTTTCTTTTCCCCTATAGATCTTATATAACCGTTTATTAATCTAAAATACCTTTCAAACAGCAACCTCATTTCTTTGTTTTCTTCTACAGAAACGAGGTTCCTTTCAAATGCTTTTCTTAAACAGGTAGTACTTTCAAAAGCAGAACCCCTGCTGTAATAATTAAAATTCTTATTCTCTTTATAAAAATACCTGCCGTAACCTTCTGCAATGTTTAGCGAAATAGAATCTGCAGCCCTTACAAATTGTTTGCCCAGGCTGTCTTTATTGAAATGATCCCATTTATAAACTATTGCCCACACTTTTTCTCCTATTTCCAGCGCTGTCTTGTAAACTTCGAGGTCTATCAATCTTATCATACAAACAAGAATTTACTACCTAAATGATATCGCAACCCTCTAAACTCAATGACCTCATGACTGAATGACCCAATGACTTTTAAACGCCTTCGAGATACATTTACCCCTGTAAGGCTGCTGCACCACTCACAATCTCCGTCAACTCTGTGGT
>JBKJKD010000013.1:0-10672 GCA_046597635.1 Ferruginibacter sp.
CAGCTGAGCTTAACCCAAAACCTGGCCCAGCAGCAAGAAAACCAGGATGTAACTTACAGCAACCGTATTTCTGCAGGTACCTGCGGCGCCTTAACCAACTATTTGTTGACTGATACCCTGCCTTCAAATGTTAGCTATGTGTCTGGTGGTAGCTATAACGCTAGCAACCGTGTGGTAAGTTTTGTTGTAAACCTTGCGGCCGGCCAATCGCAGACTTATGCTTTTACGGTTAAAATTAACAACGGCAGCTGGTTTCCGGTTACCAACCTACTAGATGAACCTGTAGCTACAGGAGTTATACCTGCCAATTTTACCACGGCAAGTATTAGCAGCGACAACTTTATAGCTTCTGGCGCTCAAAGCAAAAGTGCGCCTTTTGCCTTCTTTGCTGGTAACCCTACCAATGTTTCTAATTTTTCGCTAGCAACCAACACAGCTATTGCATTGGGTGCAGCTCCCCCCATACTCAGTTTTTGGCACAGCTACAACACAGAAGAAGGATGGGATGGCGGCATAGTAGAAATTAGTACTGACAACGGCACCAGTTGGCAAGACCTTGGGACCCAGATGACGGATAATGGCTATAACAGCGGCCTCGGGCTGGGCAGTGGTAACCCGCTTGGCGGCAGGAGTGCGTTTAGCGGAAACAGCAACGGATTTATTAAAACTTCGGTTTCTTTAATCCCCTATGCCAATCAAAATGCCTTATTCCGTTTCAGCTTTTCGTCCGATGATAATACTGCAGAAATCGGTTGGTACATCGATGATATCTTGATCCAATCAAAACCGTTGGTGAATATGCGCTCCAGCCTTTTCAATGCATCGGGCGGCAGGGTAGCTGTGAAAGATACCATTACCGTCATTTTGCAAAATGCCACTTGCTTACCGGGAAGCATCAGCGTGCAACCTGCCAATAAAGCTACCTGTGCGGGAACGAGCGTTGCATTTAGCGTAACTGCATCCGGTTCAAACCTTGGTTATCAATGGCAACAGAGCCTTGATGGTGGAACAACTTTTACCAACCTCTCAGGCGCAACCTCACCCACCTATACTATTTCCAATCCTGCCCTTTCGCAAAATGGCAGCTTGTTCAGGGTGATGATCACCGGAACTTGCACCACGGCATTTACCTCCACTGCGGCACAACTTACAGTTACGCAGCCGATTATATTAAATACACAACCAGTTGCGGTAGCAGCCTGCGCCGGTGTAAGTGTAAATTTTAGCGTACAAGCAAGCGGGCCAGCGCTGGTTTATCAATGGCAGGTAAGTGAGACGGGAACTACTTTTACATCTTTAGGCAATGGTGCTCAATATGCCGGTGTAACTACCAACACACTCACGGTAAACGATATATCCACCAATATGACTGGCTACCAGTACAGGGTTGTGGTGAATGGCACAGCTTGCACGACAGTCACATCTTCGCCCGCCTTGTTAACTGTTTTTGCCCTACCTGTGGTTACTATCAATGCGCAGCCCATAGTGAACATTACGCCATATCAGCCCATCGTACTAGGCAGCAGCATAAGCCCTTCCGGAGTATATACGTACAGTTGGTTGAAAAATGGAAGTTTGTTACCCGGTGCCAACAGTACCACCCTGCCGGTAAACGTGGATGGCCTTGGTAGCTACCAGCTACGGGCAACCGATGCACGTGGTTGCAGCAATTCATCCAATCTTGTAACAGTGGCAGACAGTGCCAGTAAGATCTTGTTCATTTACCCCAACCCCAATAGCGGGCAGTTCCAGGTGAGGTATTACCAGCCTGCCAACAGTACAGCCCTGCGCACTCTAAATATTTACAATGTGCGGGGTCAAAAGATTTTTTCAAAACAATATAAAATCGCTAGCTCCGGATACCAACGGATGGATGTAAACCTGGGCTTCCCGGCATCTGCAGGAATCTACTTTGCAGATTTACGGGACCAGGGCGGAAAGAGGTTGGCTTCTGCTGCAGTGAGGATACAATAAGATGATGTTTTTATAAATACAAAGCAGGCAGTTATAGCCGGCTTTGTATTTTTGTGTGTAGCAGGAGGAAAGCCTCGCCTGAAGTAGCAAAGCATAACTGCTGGACACTATCTTCGAAAGAACAAATCCCCATATTTCCAAAATCGGCCAGTCTTCATTTTCTATAACCCACCGATGCAGATGTATTTTGTTTCCAGGTAATCTTCGAGGCCGTAATGACTTCCCTCTTTGCCGAAGCCACTTTCCTTTACACCTCCAAAAGGCACTTCGGTATAAGATATGATTCCTTCGTTTATGCCGATGATGCCATATTGCAATTGCTCGGCAATATGAATGCACCGCTTGATATGCTGACTAAAAAAATAAGCAGCAAGGCCATATTGCGTGTCGTTGGCCAAGGCAATGCCTTCTGCATCTGAATCAAACTTAAAAACCGAGGATACCGGCCCAAATATTTCTTCCTTGCTTAGATCCATGGCGGCATTGCAGTTGCTGATAATAGTAGGTTCAAAAAACAATGCCCCCTGCGGATGTGGCTTACCGCCGAGGATAATTTCGCCGCCCTTTGCAACCGCATCCTTTAAAAGTTCTTCCACCTTTTCAACTCCTGCGCTGTTGATGAGGGGTCCGATGTGGACACCAGCCTGCGTTCCCTCTCCTACTTGCAGCGAAGCCACCGCTATTTTATATGCGGCCATAAACTTTTCATAAATGCCTGATTGCACCAATATGCGATTGGCACACACACAAGTTTGCCCGGCATTGCGGTATTTACTGGCAATGGTACCCTTCACAGCCAGGTCAATATCTGCATCATTAAATATTATTACGGGTGCATTGCCGCCGAGTTCCAGCGATAATTTTTTCACCGTTCCGGCACATTGCTCCATCAGTTTTTTGCCCGTTGCTGTGGACCCGGTAAAGGATAATTTTTTAATTGCAGGATGAGTGGTAAGTACCGCACCCACAGCTTTGGCATCGGATGAAGGCACTACGTTGAGTACACCGGCTGGCATACCGGCTTCCTTTGCAATGTGCGCCAAAGCGAGCGCACACAAGGGGGTAAGCGATGATGGCCGTAGCACTACCGTGCATCCTGCAGCAATAGCCGGGGCAATTTTACGGGTGATCATGGCCACCGGAAAATTCCACGGCGTAATAGCGGCTACTACGCCAACGGCTTGTTTGATAGTGATGAAACGTTTGTCGCTCACTGGTGCAGGAATAGTTGCCCCATAACTGCGGCGACATTCTTCTGCAAACCATTCTACGAAGGAAGCGCCATACAGTACCTCACCTGCGGCCTCGCCCAGGGGCTTGCCTTGCTCCGCGGTAAGTAAGGCACCTAAGGCATCCTTGTTATCCAAAATCAGGTTAAACCATTTGCGTAAGATGGAAGCCCGCTCTTTTGCAGGAGTAATGCTCCAGGGAGTAAATGCAGCGGATGCTGCTTCCACAGCACGTTCAGCATCGGCGGCAGTGGCGTCGGTAACTGAAGCAATCACCAGCCCATTGGCCGGGTTGTGTACGTCGAATGTTTTGCTGGATGCGCACCATTCGTTGTTGATAAAAATTTGGGTAAACAGGATGGATTGATAAGTGGTATCCATTAACTTATTAAATTAAGATTGACAAAAAGCCTGCGCAAAAAACAATGCTGCAGGAGCAATTTTTACTGAATTGCTGAGTATTGTAAGCTAACCAATTTTTTCGGGCAGCTGTCCTGGTATTTATCTTATTTCAAGATGTGATGCTCACTCTTTGGTTTTAAAATCTGGGTATCCGGGGTTACATAGAAGGCACAAAAAAAGCTGCAATCACTTGCAGCTTGTATTTATGTATGGATAGTATCCTTAACGGATATTATGAATGTAGATGTTTTCTGCAAACTGTTTTTTCACATCTTCCAGATCTCTCAAAACTGTGGCATCTACAAGGTTTCCGCCCATTTCTAATTTGAAACCACCAATCAATTCTTCCTGCACTACAGCTTCCAGTTCTATATGTTCTACACCTGCATCGGACCTCAATTTGGCAATGATGGCCTCTTTCATTTCCTCGCTAAGAGCAGTAGCAGTACTCAATTTTACCGTGTGAATTTGCTTTAGCTCATTGTACTGTTCTAAAAAGGCCTTTACAATTTCTACTAGGTTGCTCTCCCTTGTTTTGCGGATGATGAGGTGCAAAAATGCAGAAGTTAGTTCACTCACTTTTCCGGCAAGTACGGCCTTTACGATCTGTTCTTTTTTATCGGCACCTACTACGGGGCTTTTTAAAAGAGTTACAAAATCAGGATTCGACTTAGCAATGGCTTTCAACAATAGAACGTCTGAATGCACCGCTTCCAACTTATTTTGCTCAATGGCAAGACCCAATAAACTTTTTGCGTACCTGCCTGCTAAACGTGGATTATTCATGCTGCTAATTTGATCATTTGGTGATTTGAGAATTTGGAAATGACAGTTGCTTAAATAATAAGCAACATTGTTCCAATTTTCAAATTGACTAATTCAATTTTACATCTGCCGTAAGTTCCCGGATGTATTTCTCCTGCTCTGTTTTATTGGCAAGCTCTCTTCTCAATATTTTTTCGCTTACCTCTATCACCATATTACCCAATTGGTTTTTCAAATCGGTGATGGCTGCCATTTTTTGATTCTCAATAGAGGCCTGCGCATCTGCAATAATTTTGGCTGCCTGTACCTTAGCATCATCTTTGGCTTCGCCGATGATTTTGTCTTTGATCTCTTTGGCTTCCTTGAGCATTGCGCCCCGCTCTTCACGGGCCTGTGCCAACAAAGCTTCATTTTCATTTACCAACTGCGCCATTTCAAGCTTTACCCTTTCTGCGGTGGCAATAGAGCTGGCAATGCCGGCTTCTCTTTCATTTAAACCAGTTAAGATAGGCTTCCAGGCATATTTCTTAAGAATAAAAAATACGATCAGGAAGGCAATCAATGTCCAGATGATGAGGCCTAAATGTGGTAATAAGAGTTCCATTGTAATGAATTATGATTTATGAATTATGATTTATGAATGCTGCATCAGGATAGAAAAATCAGCAATCTGAAATCAGCAATCTGAATTTTAAAAATATTACTGCATCCCCCGCCCTGTGCTTCGGATGCAGTAAAGTTTGTGGCAAACGTGGCTTACTTCAACACAGCCAATAAACCTGCGATAACTGCAAAAAGGGCAACACCCTCTACGAATGCAGCAGTCAAGATCATGTTTGCACGAATGTCGTTAGACGCTTCAGGTTGACGGGCAATAGATTCAACCGCACCTTTACCGATCTGACCGATACCAATACCAGCACCGATAGCTGCAAGGCCAGCACCAATTGCTCCACCAAAATGAGAATAACCTAGCTGAACTTCAGCGAACACAGTCATCATTGTCATGATACTTCTGTTTTATAATGAAAAAATAATTACGCTACTATGGGTTCCTGATGACCATCTACATCATCGTGACCGCCCTCAAAAGACTGGCCGATAAATACTGCAGTTAAGTTTGTAAAAATAAATGCCTGTATAAATGCTACCAGCAACTCAATAAAATAAATGAACACCGTAAACAATACCGAGATGGGCGAAAATCCAAACCCTGCTACCGAATTCATGGCGCCAAAAATAAAAATGAGTGAAATGAAACTTAAAATAATGATATGCCCTGCCACCATATTGGCAAACAAACGAATTATTAATGCTGCTGGCTTGATAACCAACACACCGAGCAACTCGATAGGTATTAAAATAACTTTTACAAAAATGGGTACGCCGGGAGGCCAGAAAATATGACCCCAGAAATGCGAATTGGTACTCGCAAGGATAACCACCAGCGAGATTAAACCCAACACTGCAGTAAATGCCGTGTTACCAGTTACGTTAGCTGCGCCGGGTATCAACCCAAAAAGGTTGTTGATTAAAATGAAAAAGAAAACGGTGAGCAGGTAGGGTAAATATTTGGGAGCTTTCTTACCAAGATTTGGCCTTGCCACTTCGTCTCTCACAAAAGTGATAACGGGCTCTATGGCGTTCTGCCAGCCTTTGGGGGCTGAGGTTACACCCTGACCGTTTTTATATTTTTTTGCAATTCCGGTCATGAGCAATACTAACACAAGCAATGCAAGCATCATTTGCACCACGTTTTTTGTAAGTGAAAAATCATACACCGCTGTGCCATCTGCCGCGGTGATAACGCCATCTTTGCTTTCGTAGCCGTTATAAATAGTGTGCCCATGCTCAAACTTAGCAGAAGAAAACACATCAAGCCCTTTAGTAGGAGAATATAAAATTACGGGAAGCGGAAGGGTTGCATGAAAATCGCCCACGCTAAAGAAATGAAACTCGTGCGCATCTTTGATGTGATCCATAATGATTTTGGCAGGATCTAGCTTTTCTGCGGGCTCATGTCCGGCTGCTTCTGCTCCATGATCCTGGGCAAAACTGGTATGTGAAAAAAGAATTATAACTAAGCTGAAAACCGCTACCAGCAATGATTTGATGCGTTGTGCTGCCATATCTATCCTGAAATTTGGCGCAAAGATAAGGTTGGAGGGGGTAATTTAAAAATTAGAAAGAGATAATTTACAACAAGTTTGCAGCACTTAATCCAGCCCCATTTCTGTCCTGAGCTTTTTAATGCGCTCCAGTTCTATGACATCAACCTGATCTTTGGGGCGGTTTACTGCTTTTTTATTGGCAATTAATTGGTTGATATGCAGGAAGGGAACTTCCACACCCTCAATATTGGCCACCGCAGCTATGCCAAGGCATTCATCAAAACTGTATCCCTCAAGCCCCACCATATTCACCAGGATGTCGAGTTTTAACCCATTATTTAGCTGAAAATCCGTCCACCCTGGCACAAACTGTATTGTTTCCATCATAAAATAATCGCCCATATCTACATCTGCAAAAGCCTTGCGCAACTTTACCCGGTTGTCAACATTATCTTCGATCCAAATATCCATGTCGCCAGTGTATCGTTGGTACCCGTGAAGATTGGTAGCATAACCGCCTACCATTATATACTTCACTTCATTATTGTGAAGAGATCGCCAGAATTTGATGATTTCTTCGTCAAAAATATCCATCTATTTACTTTTTGTAAGATGATCGGGCTTGTGCATAATTATAGCCCTCTTCATAGTTTGCTGAACTTTATACAACATCGTTGTAAACAAAAACCTTTCCTCGTGTGTTCTTCTGATGCCATCCCTGAGCAAGTCCAGTTCTGCTTTCTCATAGTTTGCAACTGGTTCGTTTAGCTCATGGGCTGTTGAAGGATTAGGTTGATTATTTTGGAAAGACATACCTGCAATTTACAAAATTCAAAATAAAGATTACTCTGCTATCACTTGCTTTTCAGCGCCGGAAAACTGCATCTGATGCAACTGGTAATAGTATCCCTGCCGACGCATCAAGTCTTCGTGGGAACCAATTTCTTTTACTTCCCCTTTATCCAATACCAGTATTTTATCTGCCTTGCGGATGGTGCTCAGGCGATGCGCTATCACAATAGAAGTGCGGCCGGCAATTAGTTTGTCTATGGCCCGTTGAATGAGCGCCTCGCTTTCTGTATCGATAGAAGAGGTTGCTTCATCAAGGATAAGGATGGATGGATCGTATAGCAATGCTCTGATAAACGACAGCAACTGCCGCTGCCCCATAGACAAGGTCGCACCTCTCTCCATTACATTGTAATCGTAGCCGCCGGGGAGTTGCATGATAAAATCGTGAATGCCGATGAGTTCTGCAGCACGCTGCACCTGCTCCCGGCTAATGTCGGGGTTGCGCAGGGTAACGTTTTCTAAAATGGAACCACTGAACAAAAACACATCCTGCAACACCACGCCAATTTTGCTTCGGAGGTAGCCTAATTCATAGTCCTCAATGGGCTGGCCATCTATCAGCAGCTCGCCCTTATTTACCGGGTAGAGCCGGTTAATGAGGCTGATGATGGATGTTTTACCACTTCCTGTATGACCAACAATGGCCAGTGTTTTACCCCCTTCAATGGTAAAGGAAACATTTTTTAAAACATACTGCTCCTCTATGTATGCAAACCACAAGTGCTTAAATTCGATATCGCCTTTTGTGATCACTTGTTTTTTATAGCCGTCTTCAAAAGCCCCTTTTGGGGATACGGCGGTACTATCAGTACTGTCCAGTATTTTAAAGACCCGCTCGCTGGCTATCATGCCCATTTGCAACACATTGAACTTATCTGCCAATACACGCAATGGACGAAAAAGCAAGTTGAGGCATAAAATAAATGCGGTGATAATGCCACCGGTTTTTTGAGCGGTTTCTTCAGGGAGTTGCAGGGAGTTACGGGCTGCCCACCACACCAGCAAACCGATGCTAAGTGCACTCACCAACTCTACCACCGGAAAAAATACCGAGTAGGCAAAAATAGCTTTAACGTTAGCGCTTCGATGCTGTTCGTTGATCTCTGCAAAATGTTTTAATTCTCTTTTCTCTGAAGCAAAAGCCTGCACCAGCGCCATACCGGTGATATGCTCCTGCACAAAAGCATTGAGCGCCGCAACTGCATTCCGCACTTTCATGAATGATTTGTTCACGCTCTCTTTAAAATAATATGTAGCGATGATCATAAATGGGAAAGGCGCCAGGCACACGAGCGTGAGGCGCCAATCTACCCAAAACATAAAACTTAATACAGAGGCTATGGAAAGCAAATCGGCAATAATAGGAATGAGGCCATCGCTAAAAATATCATTTACAGATTCTATATCGTTGATGGTGCGTGTGGTGAGGGTACCAATGGGCGTCTTATCAAAATGCGATAAGTTGAGGTTAACTATTTTCTGGTAAGTACTCACCCGCAGATCTTTTACAACACTCTGCCCGAGGGAGGCGGTACTGAAGGTGAAGTAAAACCTGCACACCGTTTCTACCAGCAACAATACAATTTGAATAAGGGTGATCTCTATGATAAATGCACCAGGTCCTTTCAGTAATAGACCGGCTGTGCCGTCTTTTAAACCCACATTCAAAGTAAGTTGTATCAGCAGCGGGCGAACCGGTGCCAGCGCCGCTAAGAATACTGCAAGCACGAGGGAAATGTAAAATTTTTTTCGGTAAGGAGCTGCAAAGGCAAAGACCCTTTTTAACAAAGAAAAACGGACTGTCGCAGGTTTAGCTGGTACCACACTCATAGCTACAAAGTTAAGGAATAGAGTTTAGGGGTTTAGGGGGTTTAGGGAGTTTAGGGTTTAGAGGGTTAGGGGTTAGGGGTTTAGAAAGTTTAGAGGACTTAGGGTTTAGAAGTTTAGGATCACTTTAATTTCTAAGGCCTAAAGTCAATACCACTCTTAGTATAAAGAAAGTTGAAAGCTTTAAATCGATCTATTTTTTATAACCATGTTTGGTTGAAAGTTTTCTCTTTGGCAATAAAATATTCGTTGTCTTTCACTCCACTCTATCCATTTGCATGGGCAGGCTTTCAGCTTTCACTTCTCCTAGTTGATTTACCCTTGTTTGCGCTAAAGCATGGAAGCCATTTTATTTTTTTATCTGTGCCGAGCAGGAATTGGCAATCCGGTCAACAGCTAAACCTCTAAACTTCTAAACCCTAAACTCCCTAAACCCTAAACTTCACCCACTAACCCCCTTCCACCATTTCTGTTTGCTTATGATAAGCCTTTATGAAAATAGCGCCGAGGTTTCGGTACGGCGGAATATAATCTTCCCAGCTCTCCCTCACTTCAGGGTTAGGATCTCTGCCAAATAAATTGCCCAAAGACTTCCACATATCTCTCCAGGAAAGTGTTTGTCCGCCAATGAAAGCCTGGTTGAGGTAATTGAGAATGGGTTTATTAATGTCGCCCTTGCCTATTTCTTTGGTTGATATAATATGAGCGTCGGGGCTTACCTCTAGTATCTGGTTGAGGTTTTGGTAGCCACCGCAAGAACCCAGCACCACTACCTTGGCATCGGACGGCATTCTTTTTATAGTACCTGGCAGCCAGTAGCTGTGACCACGATGCACCACCACAGAAGGATGCATTTCATTTGCTTCCAGATAATTGGCTAAATGCACCTGCGCCGAATCATCGAGGTTTTGGTTGTAATCCAATGGCTTGTTGGCAAAAACCCACACATTACTTTTATTCGCCTTTATTTCTACCCACTCTTTTTTAGAGGTGATGGTCCAGTCTTTTGCCGGAAAAGAATTTAAAAATGGTGGAAAGAAAGTCTTGCCATCTTCATCACCATAAAAGAAAACTTGCTGCACAATATGGCCCTTCTCATCCTGCAAATCCTTGTTACTAATTTCATAGATAGAGGGAATGCCTACGGTAGCTGTAAGGTCGATGTGATTGCTGCTATCGGCCGACAAAAAAATTGTCCTAAGCAGGCTGTACACCAGCGCCCCCCTACTGTTGTTGTCCGCTATGCTCCGCTCCTCATTTTCCTTTACATAAGTCAATATGGTCTGTAATAAATTTTTATCATTAATGCTGCTGTAAGAATCTGCTACATCCACGGCATCTTCCAGGTTACCTGTTTTATCAAGATTGGCAACAAAGGCTTTCATGAGTATCTCAGAATTGGCAACGGGCATGGTTTTTAAGAAAGTATCCAGCTTATTAAAGTTGGCTGCCATTTTAATGAACTTCTTAAAAAAGTCGAAGTGCACGGTTTGCAACAAAGAATCGCCCCGG
>JBKJKD010000129.1:0-13383 GCA_046597635.1 Ferruginibacter sp.
AGATTGGCTTCTTCAAAAATAGGTGCACACTCAAACTGTGCGGGAGCCACCTCGTTGTGGCGTGTGCGCAACGGAATACCAAGGCGATAAGCTTCCTATTCAAAATCTCTCATGTATGCATACACACGCTCGGGTATGGCGCCAAAATAATGATCATCTAACTGTTGTCCTTTTGCAGGTGCATGTCCGTACACGGTTCTGCCGGCAAGCGTAAGGTCTGGTCTTGCATTGGCCAAGCCTGCATCTACTACAAAATATTCCTGCTCCCAGCCCAGTGTAGCAGTTACTTTAGAAACATTCTTATCAAAGTATTGACAAACATCTACGGCTGCTTTGTCAAGCGCAACGAGTGCTTTAATTAAAGGTGTTTTGGTATCGAGCGACTCGCCGGTGTAAGAAACAAATATGGTAGGAATGCACAAGGTTTTTCCCTCGCCAATTTCCATAATAAAAGCGGGAGAGGAGGGATCCCAGGCAGTGTAGCCTCTTGCTTCAAAAGTTGCACGCAAACCACCGCTGGGGAAAGAAGATGCATCTGGTTCTTGTTGAATCAATGCGCCACCTTCAAATTCTTCAATGGGCGTACCATCGCCTTTTAAAGTGAAAAATGAATCGTGCTTCTCGGCAGATAAACCGGTGAGCGGTTGAAACCAATGCGTAAAATGCGTTACGCCTTTTCCTTCTGCCCAGGCCCGAAGACCATTGGCAATCTGGTTACCCATGCTGCGGTCAATTTTTTTACCACCACGGACAGAAGCTACCAGGCTTTTGTAGGCCTCATCACTCAAATAATGGCGGGCATTGGCCAGCGTAAATACATTTTCATTGAACACGGCGGTTATCCTTGCAGGGTTTGCCACATTAACCGGATTAGCTGCATTTGCCAGTTTGTTGATTGCATTAAAACGTAATGAATTCATTGTTTTTTAGGTTTTATCCCACAAAAAAAGGAAAAAATTGCGACTTAGACACAATTTATTATTAGCTGGCAGAGATAAAAATGGTTTTTGCCGACCAATTATTTAGATATTTTAAATTGTAATATTTAATAGCTCTGCGCCGAAAGTTCCTGTTTAGTTGAAATGCTTGCCCAAAGCCGTCTTCGAACAAGCACTGCCTTACAGGAAGGCTTATTCCTGCTCAAAGTGTTCCATTTAAAATTTATGCCGCTGTGTATAGTTGGTTAAAATAAATCACGATGAGGCTACTGTAAAAATTTCGAAGCGTTTACCTTTGCGTTTTTAAAAACAGCATTTATAATTATATTATGGAGATAACAGCCGCAACCGCCGCACAGCTAAGAATCACCGAAGAAGAGTTTGAGATGATAAAGGTAAAACTCGGGCGCACGCCTAATTTTACGGAGTTGTGTGCTTTTAGCGGCATGTGGAGCGAGCACTGCAGCTATAAAAATTCTATCAAATGGCTAAAAACTTTGCCAAGAGACGGTAAGAATATGTTGGTAAAAGCCGGTGACGAAAACGCTGGCTTGATGGACATTGGCGAAGGTTACGGCGTTGTTTTTAAAATTGAATCACACAACCATCCCTCGGCCATTGAACCTTTTCAGGGTGCTGCCACAGGTGTGGGTGGTATCAACAGAGATATTTTCACCATGGGTGCAAGGCCCATTGCATCTTTAAACTCCCTGCGTTTCGGAAATTTGAAGGATGCCAAAACCCAGCATTTGCTGGCAGGCGTGGTTCATGGCATTGGCCATTACGGCAACTGTTTTGGTGTGCCCACCGTGGGCGGAGAAATTTATTTTGAAGACTGTTACCACACCAATCCTTTAGTAAATGCTATGAGCGTGGGGATCTTAAAAAATGGAGAAACCGTTTCTGCCACCTCGGGTGATGTGGTGGGTAACCCCGTTTTTTTTGTGGGTAGTGCTACCGGTAAAGATGGTATTGGCGGTGCAAGTTTTGCCAGTGCAGAAATTACGGCAGACAGTGCCGAAGATCTGCCTGCCGTTCAGGTAGGTGATCCTTTCCAGGAAAAGAAATTATTGGAGGCCTGCCTGGAAGTTATTCAAACGGGAGCTGTTGTGGGCATGCAGGATATGGGTGCCGCAGGTATTATTTGCTCTACAGCCGAGATGAGTGCCAAAGGGAAATCAGGGATGATCATTCACCTCGATAAAGTACCCACCCGCCAAAAAGATATGAAAGCATGGGAACTGCTGTTGAGCGAAAGCCAGGAACGCATGTTGATGGTGGTGCAAAAAGGCAAGGAGCAAATGGTGATAGATGTGTTTGAGAAATGGGATTTGCCTTGCAGCGAAATAGGGGAAGTAACAGCCGATGGCATGCTGAACTTTTACATGAATGGAACTTTGGAAGCGGTGCTTCCCGCCGAAGAATTGGTGTTGGGCGGCGGTGCTCCGGTGTACGATCGGGAAATAAAACGCCCTGAATATCTTGATAAGATCGAGGCCTTTGACATGGATAAAGTACCGGAAGCCACAGATCTGAAGGCGGTGGCAGAAAAGTTGGTGAGCCTTCCAAACATAGCCAGCAAAAAATGGATATACGAACAGTACGATAGCATGGTGGGTGCAGGCACGGCTACCACCAACAGTCCCAGTGATGCTGCCATTGTGGTAGCAAAGCCTACCAACAAAGCACTCGCCCTCACAACAGACTGCAACAGCCGTTATGTATTTGCCGATCCCTACAAAGGTGCCATGATTGCTGTGGCCGAGGCTGCCCGCAATATTGTGTGTAGTGGTGGACAACCCTTGGGTGTAACCAATTGCCTCAACTTTGGCAACCCTTACGACCCGGAAGTTTATTATCAATTTACCAATGCCATCAAAGGCATGGGAGAAGCCTGCCTAAAATTTGAAACACCGGTTACAGGTGGCAATGTGAGTTTTTACAACCAATCGCCAGACGGGCCTGTTTATCCCACACCAACTATCGGCATGGTGGGCATTTTAGACAGTGTAAACGATAAAATGACGCTTGATTTTAAACAAGCCGGCGACTCCATTTATTTGTTGGGGCTCAGTCGCAACGATATCGGTTCATCTGAATATCTCCATAAAATATTGGGCGTAGAGTTCAGCCCTTGTCCTTATTTCAATTTAGAAGATGAGTATGCCCTGCAGCAGAAACTGCAGAGTTTGATCAGCAATAAATTGATAACATCAGCTCACGATGTAAGCGAAGGCGGCCTGGCCATCACCTTGTTGGAAAGTGCCTTTAACAATGATCTTGGTTTTGAAGTGAGCTCCAATGGATCGGCCATACGCAAAGACGCCTTTTGGTTTGGCGAAAGCCAATGCAGGGTAGTGGTAACGGTTAACACGGCTGGGGAAGCAGCTTTTACAAATGCGCTGCAGGCCGCAGCTGTACCGTTTTCGTTGTTGGGTAAAGTAACAGCACAAAATATTTTGATGGATGGAGAAGATTGGGGCACTACTGCTTTCTGGAAAAAAAAATATGATAACGCTATCGGAAATATGTTGAAAAGCAGTGAAAGTGTCGAAGCGCTGAGTGCGATATAATTTTGTTGATGCAATTGACAAAGCCCTCCAATTCGGGGGGCTTTTTTATATTCCATTGGTTCAATAAAATTCCCCTGTTTCCATATCTACCTGGTACGGAATCCAAAGCATATAATGGTCTCCAATTACGATACTTCCCTGCCCTCTTGGCACTGCAATTCGTTTTTTCAAAAATAGCTCATAGCTGTTGCCGCATCTAAAAATGCTTTCTGTTCCATATGGGCCGATACGGGTATATTTTTTGGTAGCATATGCCCAGTAATTTGTGAGGATGGAATCTTTAGCATCTGTTATGTATTCATCCCTGCGGGTGAGGCTATATTTTTTCGCTTTTTCTTTGAAGTCAATAATAGAAGGTGTATTAGCAATAAACTCCCTAAAATTCAAAAACACCCCTCTGTTGATGGTGTGCGCAGCAATGACTGGAATCTTGAACCGCTCATTATTCGCCTCCATGATTTCGGCTAAAGACTTTTTTGGTCGTTGCTCAAAAACATCGAGCGCCTTTGCATAATTAAATTGGGCTGGTAAACTGTTTAGAATGCTATAAATGTTCTCTTTGTTATAATCTGTGGCATCTTCATCTTTAAAAAGCTGCCGCACCGATTGTGTGCTTTCAATAACTGTATCAATTCTCCGAAAGGGTAGGTACAAGTCGTCCTTAAAAATGAACAACTCCCATTTAGCGATGAACCTGGATTCTCCGTTAATGGTCATTGAGAGACTTTGTTTTTGAAAATTGTATGGCTTGGTAGAACTTATCCAAAATTTTTTCAGCACTATCAACAATCCATAACTATTGGGGCCTTCGCTATTATTATTGGCACTCTCATAATAACTTTCCAGCGCAGCGGCTACACCGCCCTTTAAGGCCAATCGTTCAAATTGTTTTTTGTAGTCCTTAAATACATCCCGGCGGGCTATGAATCCCAATTTCGAACTGTCATGCCTTGCGTCAATCACCCTAATCTTCGAAAACGGAATATTGAGAGGTATGCCGTTTGCCTGTTTTTTTAGGGTGTAAATTTTTCTTGGAAGTTCTTCCGGGCTAAACTTATTTTCTACCGATTGGGAAAAAGCGGAAAAGTAAAGAATGCAAAAAAAGAGAAAGGCGCATACAAGTTTCATAAAGGGAAGGATTTTACTTTATAACTGAATTTACAAAGTTCAAAGTAATAATATCCTGGTGAATCGAATGATTAAAGGCTCTTTTTTTTCTCTTCCCGAATATTCATC
Organism: Ferruginibacter sp.; assembly: GCA_046597635.1. GTDB lineage: Bacteria > Bacteroidota > Bacteroidia > Chitinophagales > Chitinophagaceae > Ferruginibacter. The sequence goes on from JBKJKD010000129.1 coordinate 4,748, forward strand.
TTATCTTTACCTGACCTCTAGGATTTTTTGATCTTTTCCTCCGGTCAAATATTGTTTTCTTATAAAATGTATTTTTAAATCTTTGCTGCATTAAATGCTTTCCTGAATTGATTCGTGTGTGCAATCAAGCAGGGTTAAGACAATTTTTTGCAACTCATATGTTGTTTTAAACCAATAATCTTACAACCATGGCCAAGTTTATTTTCGTAACAGGCGGAGTTACATCTTCATTGGGTAAAGGCATCATTGCCGCATCGCTTGCAAAGCTGCTGCAAAGCCGTGGACTCACTGTCACCATTCAAAAATTTGACCCTTACCTCAATGTAGATCCGGGCACCTTGAATCCTTACGAGCACGGAGAATGTTTTGTTACGGATGACGGCGCAGAAACCGATCTTGACCTCGGTCATTATGAGCGCTTCTTAAATGCTCCTACCTCACAAGCCAACAACGTTACCACCGGGCGCATTTATCAAACGGTAATCAACAAAGAAAGAGATGGAGAGTACCTGGGCAAAACCGTGCAGGTGGTACCTCATATTACCGATGAAATTAAACGCAGGATGCTGTTGCTGGGCGAAAGTGGAAAGTTTGATATTGTAATCACAGAGTTGGGGGGCACCGTAGGCGATATTGAAAGTTTGCCGTTTGTAGAAGCAGTGAGGCAGCTACAATGGGAGATGCCCGAAGAAGATTGCCTTGTGGTGCATCTTACCCTAATTCCTTATTTAAAAGCAGCCAAAGAATTAAAGACAAAACCCACGCAGCACAGTGTGCGCCTGCTGAGCCAGGAAGGTGTGCGGCCCGATGTTATTGTGTGCCGCACAGAACATCCTTTATCTGAAGAAATAAAAAGAAAGATTGCACTGTTTTGTAATGTAAAACCAAACGCAGTTATAGAAGCGATTGATGCCGGTACCATTTACGAAGTGCCGCTCAAAATGTTGCAGGAAGGCCTGGATGTAATCGTGCTAAAAAAATTGCACATCAATGGTTATGGCGCACCGGATCTTGGCAAATGGAGGGCCTTTTTAGACAGGCTGAATTATCCCAAGAGCCGGGTTAAAATTGGTTTGATTGGAAAATACATAGAGTTGCAGGATGCCTACAAATCTATATTGGAAGCCTTTATTCATGCAGGTGCGGTGAACCAATGCAAAGTGCAAATAGTAAATCTTCACAGCGAATATATTACTGACGAGAATGTGCAGGCCAAACTTGGTGAGCTGGATGGATTGCTGGTAGCACCAGGTTTTGGTGCGAGGGGTGTAGAAGGAAAAATACTGGCTGTTAAATATGCGAGAGAAAACAGGATGCCATTCTTTGGTATCTGTCTCGGTATGCAGATGGCAGTGATAGAATTTGCAAGAAATGTTTTGGGTTGGTCAGATGCCCATTCTACCGAAATGGATACACAGACGCCTCACCCTGTAATTGCCTTAATGGAAGAGCAGAAAAAGGTAAAGAAGAAAGGCGGCACGATGCGCCTGGGAGCATACCCCTGCACCATACAAGAGGGTAGTCTTGCGCAAAAAGTTTACAACAATACGACCATCAGCGAGCGTCACCGCCATCGGTGGGAGTTCAACAATAATTTTTTAAACGACTTCGAACAGGCTGGCATGATACCGAGCGGTAAGAATCCACAATCGGGCCTGGTAGAAATAATGGAGTTGGCCAATCATCCGTTTTTTATCGGGGTGCAGTATCATCCGGAACTAAAGAGTACGGTGGAAAATCCTCATCCTTTGTTTGTAAATTTTGTGCAGGCAGCCAAATGGTTTTCGGATACCAAGGCCGGCGCATTACCGGTGGAGATGGAACAGTCGGCGTAAGATAAGGTTTAAGAGGTTTAAGAGGTTTAATAGGTTTCAGAGGTTTAAGAGGGTTCAGAGGTTCCAGACGTTGCACCCGATGAACTTTGAATACTCAACTCTTGAACTTTAGAAGCATTGAACTATTGAACCCTGCCTACCGGCAAGCAGGCTTTGAACCATTGAACTTTTGAACCTTTTATGATGCAGAAACTGAGTATGGAGGAGCTGAACCGCAAAACGGTGGACGAGTTTAAACGTTCTGAAAAAACTCCGGTTATTGCTGTGTTAGAAAACATTCGAAGTGCTTATAATGTGGGAAGTGTATTTAGAACAGCAGATGCCTTCTTGCTGCAAGGCATTTACATAACAGGTTACACATGCACCCCTCCACATAAAGAAATAAAAAAAACAGCGCTGGGCGCCGAAGATTCTGTAGAATGGAAACATTTTGCCAATGCTGCAGAAGCCATCCTGGATTTAAAGAAAAGTGGTTTTAAAGTTTATGCAGTGGAACAGGTAAGCAACAGTCTTTCCCTGGAAAAGCTTCGCTTTGATCCGGCTGATAAAATTGCAGTGATTTTTGGAAACGAAGTGGCAGGCGTAGAGCACGACACCATTCTACAGTGTGATGGTTGTATAGAAATACCGCAGCTGGGTATGAAGCATTCCTTAAACATAGCCACAGCGGCTGGTGTGGTGCTTTGGGAGATTGTGAGAAACCGTATGTTCATTCAAAGGCCTTAGGTAATTGAATACTTCCTGCTAAAGCAATTTGCCACATCGAAGTTCATAACTACTATTAATCCTGACCTCAACGGCGGGAATTCAAACGCAAGTTATAAATGACAAAAATTAAAAACTACCTCTCTCTTATAAAATTTTCTCACACTATTTTTGCAATGCCCTTTGCTATTATCGGTTTTTTTTTGGGGCTTGATTTATTTCTCGATCTCTCTGGCCTTTTTGAATATTCCCCGGTTTTAAGTGGTGGAGATGATAAGGATTTTAGTGTGATTTTTACCTGGAAATTTTGGGTGATCAAGTTTGTCTTGGTGGTACTTTGTATGGTGTTCGCCCGGTCTGCAGCCATGGCTTTTAACCGCTATCTGGACAGGTATTATGATGCTAAAAATCCCCGCACTGCTATAAGAGAAATTCCTGCCGGAGTTATTTCAGAAAAAAATGCATTGGCTTTTACAATTCTTAATTGTGTGTTGTTCATTGGGTGCACCTACTTCATCAACAATATTTGCTTTTATTTATCGCCGGTTGCGTTATTTGTTATTTTATTTTACAGTTATACCAAGCGGTTTACTGCCCTGTGTCACCTTGTATTGGGCCTTGGGCTTAGCCTTGCACCTATAGGAGCGTACCTGGCTGTAACCGGAGTATTTGATTGGCTTCCTCTGTTGTTTTCCTTTGCGGTACTGTTTTGGGTAAGTGGCTTCGACATTATTTATGCGTTGCAAGATGAGGAATTTGACATAGCCAACCATCTACATTCCATACCTTCTATTTTAGGCAAAAAAAATGCCTTGGGCGTTTCTGCTTTGTTGCATGTGTTGGCCGCTGTAGCCGTAGTGTTTGCAGGCTGGTACGGAAAATTCGGCTATTGGTATTGGGCGGGTGTGGCAGTTTTTATTGGAATGTTGATTTACCAACATTCTCTTGTAAAACCAAATGATTTGAGAAGAGTGAATATTGCTTTCATGACAGCCAACGGAATTGCTTCGGTCGTATTTGCGGTATTGGTATTGATAGATTTATTTTTTAACAGGGCATAAAAATCCCGCTCTTTCGGCGAGGTTAGGAACAACAATATGGCGAGAATTTTAGCGATTGATTATGGGGGAAAGCGCACAGGCATTGCCGTTACCGATCCCATGCAGATCATTGCCACGGGTCTCACAACTATAGACTCTCCAGAACTGATACCGTTTCTAAAAAAATATTTTTTGCAGGAATCCGTTGAACGCATCATTATTGGTTTACCAAAAAACCTTGATGATTCCGATACCCATGGCACTGCCCTGGCGGAAGCCGCTATTAAAAAATTGAAAATAGCTTTTCCTCAAATACCCATTGTGCCCGTAGATGAACGTTATACCTCCAAGAGGGCCAAAGAGGCCATGTTTGATATGGGTATGAAGAAAAAAGACCGCCGCAATAAAAGACTTGTAGATGAAATTGCTGCCAGCATCATGTTGCAGGAATACATGGAAAATCCGCCTTTGGGATAAATTTAGGAGTTCACTTTCCAAGTGAAGGTTATCTTTTAGTGGATAACAATTAACTTTGCCGCTTTATAAATTTAAACCAATTGCTCCCTATCAGGAAGCACCGGAACATTATGATTTTACCAATAGTTGCATACGGCTCACCTATTTTAAGAAAGGTCTCGCAGGAGATTGATGCCGATTACCCCGGCCTTGAGAAACTCCTGGTAGACATGTGGGAAACATTGTACAACAGCAACGGTGTTGGCCTGGCAGCACCGCAAATAAACAAAGACATTCGTTTGTTTTTAGTAGACACCGAGCAGATATTTGAAAACCAAGAAGAAGATGAAAAGGATGAATTCCCTGATGCGCCGGGTTTTAAAGGGATTTTTATAAATGCGCACATTATTGAGCTTGGTGGTAACGAATGGAGTTACAATGAGGGATGCCTCAGTATACCGAAAATAAGAGAAGATATCGTGAGGAAGGAATCGGTTACCCTGGAATATTTGGATGAAAACTTTCTAGCACATACCCGCACTTTCAACGGCATTACTGCCAGGGTTATTTTGCATGAATATGACCATACAGAAGGCAAGTTGTTTATAGACTATCTCAAACCCCTAAGACGCACATTAATGAAACGCCGGCTTGACGATATTTCTAAAGGCAAAGTAAAAATGGACTATCGGATGCTGTATGTGAAGTAGCAGTTTATTACCATTTACTTATCATCTTTTTACAATTACTTTGCAGGTATGAAGCCATTTTTCATACCTGTTTTTTGTTTGCTTTTATCCCTGTCGGCAAGTGCACAGGATGTTGCAGATACCGTATACACTGGCAAAAAAATTGTAACGCTTACCGCTGTGGTAATTGATAAAAACCTGAATGTTCCCGGCTTCATCAACAAAATAAAAAACGACAGCAGCTACTATAAAGCTTTTCGCAACCTGCATGTGTTGGGCTTTACGGCGCTCAACGATATTCGCATGCTGGATAAAAAAGGTGGACTGAACGCCTCTCTGCGCAGCAAAACCAAGCAGGAGCGCAGCAACGGTTGCCGCAGCATGCAGGTATTGGAAGAAACGGCTACCGGCGATTTTTATACCAACGACAAACAATATAATTACTATACGGCGCAGATGTATGCTTCGCTTTTTTTTACTAAGGGTAGAGTATGCGGAGAGAGCAACATTGTAGCGGGCGCTTCTTTTTCTACCGAGGGTAAAAAGGGAATGGAGAAGCACAAGGAACAATTAAAAATGTTGTTCTTTAATCCCGGGAGGAGAATAAGTGGCTTGCCATTTATGAGTAACAAAACGGCTATTTACGACGATGATATGGCGGACCGCTACGACATGAATATTGACATGGACCTCTACAATAATATTTCCTGTTATGTGTTTACCCAAAAAGTAAAACCAGGCAAAACGGATGGCGTGATTGTAGACGAAATGATCACCTGGTTTGACGACCAGACATTTGATGTGGTAGCCAGGAAGTATTCATTGAGTTACGACGCAGCCGTGTACGACTTTAAAGTAGACATGGAAGTGCAGATGACGAAAGTTGGCAACCTTACGGTTCCTTCACTTATACGCTATGTTGGCAATTGGAAAGCCATCACCAAAAAAAGGGAACGAGGCGTATTCACCGCTACCCTTTTTAATTTCGAATAAAGAGGTGCCGACCTCAATATTTTATCGTTTACATTTGGACTGATTAATTTAGCCTGCTGCTTTTTATTGGCTAATTTGTAAAAAATACTTCTATGCAGTTATCTACGCAAGTGATGGATCTTTTTTTATTGGCTCTGCCTATTGCATGTATTTCGTGGACGGTCACTCACGAAGAAATATTCAAAGAACCTCGAGAGTTGTGTATTGATAAATCTAAGAATTGCCCCAACTTACTGCAAAGGAAATTCTTTTACCTGTTCACCTGCGAGTATTGTTTCAGCCACTACATTACTGCCATTTTTCTTGTGATCACTCAATACCATTTATTGTTTGAAGACTGGAGAGGCTACCTCATAGCTTTGTTTGCACTCGTGTGGATAGCCAACATTTACATGAGCATCTTCGGACTGGTGAGGGTAGGCCTCAAAAAAGAAAAAATGCAGGCAGATATTAAAGAGGTAGAATTAAAAGAAATTAAATCGGATGATGAGCCTGCCAAATAATCTATTTACCAATCTTGTTCAACAAATCTTCTAAGCCATTCATTTTAATTTCATACAGCGTTTCCAGCATCATACCAAGACGACCTTTAGGAAATCCTTTTTGTTGAAACCACTCCAAGTAACTCACGGGCAGATACCTGAGCACCGTTCCCTTGTATTTTCCAAAGGGCATTTTGAGTGTCACAATTTCCAATAATAATTTGCCATCCGGCATGGGCACATCTTCCATAATATATTAACGGCCTACCGCTGGCACAACCGGGAGACTTTCATTGCCGTCCGCATTTACAGATTGTACTGCAAAAAAGTAGTTGTCTTTCGAATAAGGTAATTGCAATTGAGTTGCCGTAGTAAATATTTTCTTTTGCCAGAAAGCATTCGTGGTTTCCCGCACCATTACGTAATATCCTTTTGCAGTACCCGTGGCCGGGGCTTTCCAATTAAGCAGAGAATAATTACCCAGTTTTTTTACATCAATCTTTACCTCCTGCGGCATTGCGGGAGCTTTGGCAAGGTTAGCAAGACTACTCAGGTTAAGGGCGGTATTTTTTCTCAGGTATTCAAAGTCTATGAACTCTAAGAGGTCACCGTATTGAATGCCGTTTTCTATGCGCACATTCTGGTGTTGGCGATAATAATTCTCGTTCATTTCTGTAAAGCGTACGGCGGCATAATCGTTGTCCACAAACGCAGTGTGATCTCCGCCACGCAAAAAACGATCGTTGCGATAGATCATTACTACTTCTATATTCTCCACATAACGTTCCCCTGTTTCTTTTACGTAGCGGGCGAGTTGCCTGCTTTTGCCATCATTTTCTAATCCCAATTGGCGGATGGTCTTTGCACTTTTTTCTGTTTCAAAAGCAGGAAGGCCTTCGCTAAACAACCGCACTTTTGTATTTTCAATAATGTTGGTTTCGTTGCTGTTGTTGCTACCCATGATGTCGTTGTTGAGCACGGCTTCTATCTGCACATTTTCTGTTCTTGCCTTGTTGGCCATAAAATAGGCACCGAGGAGGCCTTGCTCTTCGCCGCTCACGGCCACAAAAACTATGGTGGCTGGAAAATTTCTTTTGCTCATGATCCTGGCGCATTCTATCACGGCCGCCACACCGCTTGCATCATCGTTGGCACCGGGTGCATCGCCCACTCTGTCCAGTACACTCGTACGCATATTATCCAGGTGACCGCTGATCACAAAAATTCTTTTGTCGTTGGGGTCTGTGCCCTTTAATGTGGCCACCACATTGCCCAAAACCGTTGCGGTGTCTATTCGTCTTTTATCAGGTTGTAATGTGGTTGTGTCTATAAAACTCGTCAACCTGCCACCAGAAGTTTTTGCAAACTGGTTGAACTTGCTCAGTACCCAATTCCTGGCAGCCCCGATACCTCGTACAGGATTCGTTTGCGTGCTCAAAGTATTGCGGGTACCAAAAGCCACCATGGTGTTGATGTAAGACCTCAAAGAATCTGAAGATACTTCCTGCACCATGGCCTCAATAGCGGGATCACGGGCAATGATGGTTTGAGCAAATAACTGGGTACTTGTACCATAAACGAAAGCAAGTAAAAAGATTTTTTTCATCATAATGATTGTATGCTGTTAAGTTAATCGACATTGTTTGATGAATGTTCGGCATTCACTACTGACCGGTCACCATTCACGACAACGGGCGTTATATTATTTATACCTAAGCCGAAAAAGTTTATTCTGCATTTTTAAACTGGCTGTACTTACGCCATTTTTCAATTACCTGCCCAATGTCGTCCGGGAGATCGCTGGTAAACAACACTTCTTCCTTTGTTGTTGGGTGTATAAAGCCTAATTCTTTTGCGTGTAATGCCTGGCGGGGACACAGCGCAAAACAATTTTCTACAAACTGTTTGTATTTGGTATACACAGTACCTTTCACAATTCGGTCGCCGCCATAAAAATCGTCGTTGAATAATGGGTGGCCGATATGCTGCATGTGAACTCTTATCTGGTGGGTGCGTCCTGTTTCTAACCTGCACTCAACCAAGGTTACATAGTTAAATTTCTCCAGCACTTTATAATGGGTGATGGCATCTTTTCCATGGTCTCCTTCTGGGTAGGTGGTAAATAATTTTCTAAAACGTTGGTGCCTTCCTACATGGCCGATGACGGTTCCATCATCTTCATTAAAATCGCCCCATACCAACGCCACATACCTGCGGTGTACCGTATGGTTAAAAAATTGCTTGGCAAGGTCGCTCATTGCCTTGGATGTTTTTGCCATTACAAGTAAGCCACTGGTGTTTTTATCTATGCGGTGCACCAGGCCAAAACGGGGGAGTTCTGATTCGTCAATGTTAGGATTGCTTAGTTTTAAATAATAAGCTACTGCATTTATTAAAGTGTTATCAGGGTTCCCACTACCTGGGTGCACCACCATA
>JBKJKD010000060.1:0-19541 GCA_046597635.1 Ferruginibacter sp.
ATTTAAACAATACCGGGGTATGGGCTCATTGGGCGCTATGGCGCAGGGCAGCAGCGATCGCTATTTCCAGGATGTAGAGGACGATATCAAAAAATTTGTACCGGAAGGTATAGAAGGCCGTGTGGCATTTAAAGGGAGTTTAAAAGAAGTAGCGCACCAGTTTACCGGCGGCCTTAAAGCCGGTATGGGTTATTGTGGTGCTGCCAACATTAAAGCACTGCAGCAAGCAAGGTTTGTAAAAATCAGCAACGCCGGCATGAAAGAAAGCCATGCCCACGATATTGCTATCACCAAGGAGGCCCCTAATTACAGCAGGTAACATCCATTCAAGCAAAGCCGCAAAACAGAAATTTGCGGCTTTCAATATTTTGCTACTTTGTGGGAACTAGTTTAGCCAAATTTCTGTCCAAATATTTTTGATGAAAAAAAGATTGCTCCAGTTTTTCCTCGTTTGCACATTTGCCTACCTGCCTATTTGCTCCCTTGCACAAGACAGTTCCCGCATGCGCATTTCGTTGCTTACCTGCAGCCCGGGCAACGAGTTGTATTCCATATTTGGCCACAGTGCGCTTAGAGTAATAGACAGCAACAGTGTTACGGACATTGTTTACAATTATGGCACTTTTAATTTTGACGACGAAGGGTTTTACATACAGTTCGTAAGGGGCAAGCTGCTGTACTATGTGAGCATAGAGCGGTTTGAAGATTTTAAGTTTAGTTACCAGGCAGACGGCAGGGGCATCACGGAGCAGGTTTTAAATTTAACTCCACAAGAAAAAGAAACGGTACAGCATGCCCTGACAGAAAATTTAAAGGAGGAAAATAAATATTACCAATACGATTTCTTCTTTGACAATTGTACTACCCGCCTGCGGGATTTGATCGTAAAATATAAAAGCCCTATGCCGATACTACCGTCGGTAAAACCCAAAGGCATGCGCTTTAGAGAAGCCATTCACGAATACCTGAACAAAGGAGACCAACAGTGGAGTAAGTGGGGAATAGATGTATTGCTGGGAGCCCGCACAGATAGAGTAATGACAGCTTCCGAACAACAGTTTCTTCCAGACAACCTGATGATGGCTTTGGACAGCACAAAGAATACGCCACTGGTAAGCTCTACTAAAAATTTATACGAGTTAGAACCTTGGCAAAAAGAGAAAACCTTTTTTACTCCTATGGTTGTTTTTTGCCTTTTGTTGGTAGCATTCGTATTGCTACAAGTATTTTTTTATAAAAGATCACCACTTCTGATTACCGGGTTTGATGGCCTCTTGTTTTTTACCACAGGCTTGCTTGGTATTCTTTTAATTTTTATGTGGGTAGGTACCGACCACAGTATGACTAAAGATAATTACAATCTTTTATGGGCATGGCCGATGCATACGATTATATCTTTTTATATTACAAGTCATAGAACCTGGGTGAAACAATACTTTTTAATCAGTGCTGTAGGGGGCATGCTTACACTCTGCGCATGGTTCTTTTTGCCACAGCAATTAAACATTTCTCTTCTACCATTTGTAATACTGCTAATCTATCGCTCTGCGGTTCGTTATAAAAACAACGGGTGAAATCCTGTTTAATTTGTCCACCATGCACCATACACTCCACTACAAAAATATCTTACTACAGTACCAGGTAATGGGAGCAGGAAATGCGGTGGTGTTGTTGCACGGCTTTGGGGAAGATAGCAGCATTTGGAATAAAATGTCTGAAGCACTATCTGCCCGCTACCAATTAATTATACCCGATATTCCCGGGAGTGGAAATACTGCAATGCTAGGCTACGAAAATATTGGCATGGGAGACTATGCCGATTTATTGTTTGCTGTGTTACAAAAAGAAGGAGTGGAGCAGTGCACACTTATTGGGCACAGTATGGGTGGCTATATAGCCCTGGCGTTTGCAGAAAAGTACCCGAAAATGCTGCATGCATTCGGGTTGTTTCACAGCAGTGCTTATGCAGATGATGAAGCTAAAAAAGAAACCCGTGCTAAAGCCATCCAGTTTATACAGGCAAACGGTGCAGATGCATTTTTAAAAACAAGTGTCCCTGGTTTGTTTAAGGATGCGGTGGCCAGCAAGGCTGACATAGACGAGCTTTTACAAAAAGGAAAACTATTTAAGCCCGATGCCTTGGTTCAGTATTATGAGGCCATGATTGCCCGGCCTGACCGAACCCATGTGCTGAAAACTTTCCAAGGCCCCATTTTGCTGATGCTGGGCGCACACGACAATGCGGTTCCTTTTGAGCAAGGCTTGGAGCAATCGCACCTACCTGCACAATCACATATTTATGTACTAAGAAATAGTGCTCATATGGGAATGCTGGAGGAGCAGCAGAAATCTTTGTTAAATCTCACAGACTTTTTGCAGCAGATTTACGTATAATAGATGGCAGGGGCATTTTTTATGTATTTTACGTTACCATTTTTCTAAACATTAATGAAACCACTTTTACTCATATTTTTTTACTGCCTGAGCTCCCTCTTTGCAGATGCCAAACATATAACTGGCGGCGAAATGATTTATGATTACATAGGTGCGGGCAGTGCTGCAAATTCCCGTTCTTACCGGGTAACCCTACGCCTTTTTAGAGACGAAAATTGTTTTAACTGTGCTACTATGCCGCCCACGGTTATCATTGGTGTGTTTAACAATGACAACTCGCAGGTGGTGGCCAATTTAACTTTAACGTTGGCATCTTCAAGCCAGCTGCCCTTAAACACGCTACCATCCTGTATTACCAACCCTCCTACCCTCACCTATACGGTTGGGTTGTATAGTTTTGAAATAGAACTTCCCTATAACGCCACTGGTTACACGGCAGCTTATCAAACTTGCTGCCGCATAGATGATATAGCCAATATCCCTAATTCCATCGGTGCCACGTATACTACTGTCATCCCTGGTTCTAACGACTTAGGTAGTGAAACAGATAATAGCCCACGCTTTGCACAAGGCATTTCTGTTGTGTGCTATAATAAACCATTTACGCTAGACTTTAGTGCAACTGACCCCGATGATAATGTGTTAGAATACAGCCTTTGTGATGCCTACAGCGCCGGGGGCGTGTCTAACGCAAGCCCTGTCAATCCTTCTCCTCCACCATATGGCACCATACTCTACATCAACGGATATTCGGGTGCAGTTCCCCTGGGAGGGCAGGCCACCATTAACGCTCAAACAGGTATTATATCTGGCATTGCGCCGGATGCTGGTAAATACGTGGTATCTGTTTGCGTAAATTCCTATAACCGGGCCACGGGTAAGTTCATTGCCACCCACCGCAAGGATTTTATCATTACGGTGGCTCCCTGCGATTTTGCTGGTGCCCAGTTACTGCCCAGCTACATCAGTTGTGATGGTTCAACTTTCACCTTTGATAACCTAAATACCTCTCCCTTAAACGTGTCATTTTTATGGGATTTTGGAGATGGAAACACCTCTACCCAGCAAAGCCCTACCCATACCTACCTGGTACCCGGAGTGTATAGATTAAAATTGGTGGTGAACCCAGGTGGGTCCTGTTCAGATTCTACCAGTTCTCCCCTGAGTGTATTTCCCGGATTTTTTCCTGCCTTCGACGACAATGCTCCTATGTGTAAGGATCTGCCAGTTCAGTTTAGAGACATGACAACGTTGAACCATGGTATGGTAAATTTTTGGAAATGGGACTTCGGCTTGAGCAGCGTAACTAATGATACGAGCCGGCTAAAATCTCCATCCTTTACGTATGCTACACCAGATTCCTTTAAAGTATCCCTGATAGTAGGAAGCGATAAGGGTTGCAGGGATACCATTTTTAAAACGATCAACATTGTTGACCGGCCGCTATTTACCATTACTAAGGATACCCTTATTTGTAGCATAGACACGCTACAACTGAGAGCCGTGGGTAGTTCCAATGGTACGGTAACCTGGTCGCCCAACTACATGATTAGTAATGTCAATAGTTTTACCCCGCTGGTTAGCCCCGACGTTACCACTACCTACACTGCTACATTTGCAGATGCATTCGGGTGTGTAGCCATAGAAAAGGTAACAATAAAGGTAGTAGACAGAGTCACTTTGCAGGCGGGCGTTGACACCACTATTTGCCTCACAGATTCGGTACTGCTAAAACTAAACAGCGACGCACTGCAATTTACTTGGACACCGGCCGTGACTCTAGACGATCCTCGCAAGAAAAACCCGAGGGCATTGCCCACAGGCTCTAAAACTTTATATACTGTTACTGGAAGGATTGGTAAATGCTCCGCACAGGACAACATTGAAATTACCACAGTACCCTACCCCAGTGCCAATGCGGGAAAAGATACCACCATCTGTTTTGGAAATTCTGTACAGTTGCAAGCCCGTGGCGGCAGTATCTATACCTGGACACCCTCCCGGTTTTTAAGCGATGTAAATATCTCCAACCCTATATCCCAGGCGCCCAGAAACGATGTAAAATATATTGTAGAAGTGAGAGATGTACTGGGTTGTCCCAAACCTGTGTTCGATTCCGTACTCGTTACAGTAGCCAAAATTGTGGCCGATGCAGGTCCGGCAGATACAAGCATTGTGCTGGGACAGCCGTTGCAATTGAACGCAACAGGCGGAACAAACTACACCTGGACCCCCGCAACCTTCCTAAATAATAACCGAATTTCTAATCCTTTGGCCAAGCCTGCAGAAGACATAAAATATGTAGTAAGGGTAAGCAATGCACAAGGCTGTTTCGATTTGGATACGATCAGTGTAACGGTTTATAAAATAGATCCTGACTTGTTGGTACCAACGGGTTTTAGTCCAAACAAAGATGGTAACAACGAAGTTTTTCGCCCAATACCTATCGGCATGAAATCGTTGGATGCATTCAGGGTTTACAACCGCTGGGGGCAATTAGTGTTTTCAACCACGACCATTGGCGTAGGTTGGGACGGTAAGGTGGGTGGGCAAGATCAAGGGCCCGGCACCTATGTGTGGTATGCTTCCGGCACGAATTACCTGGATAGAAAAATAGAAAAAAAGGGCACTGTGATTCTCATACGATAAATAGTCGACTGACAGAATTCTCTTAAAATGCTACGTATACACTGCGTAGCATTTTTATTTTAAATCGGTATATTGTGAGTTACCAACGAACTGGAATGAGGAAATTTTTACTATCATTTTTTTTAATCGCAGCCTTTTTACCCTCTACTGCTACACACACCAAAGGTGGATGGATGTATTACGAATATTTGGGTCCGGGTATCAATAACCCTGCAGATTTGCGTTATCGGGTGGGACTCAATTATTACATAGAATGTTCATCGTTTATTATTGAACCGGTTTTTAATTTTTCTATTTTCAACGCTTCTTTCCCTTTTAATTTTATACAGGATGTGCCTGTACCCCTAGGCACCAACAATCAAAATCAAAACTGTAATCAACCTGCATGTTATCCTTGCATCAGCAACATACCTACCATCTGTTATAAAATATTGAATTATGAAACCATAATAGAATTGCCTCCAAGTGCAGCTGGTTATATTTTATCGAAGCAACGTTGCTGCCGGATCAACAACATCAGCAATTTGCAGGCACCCTCCAATGAAGCAGGAGTTACCTACACAATCAGCATCCCGGGAGTTAATACACCCATTGCCAATGCCCACATTAACTCCAGTCCACGTTTTAATTTCAATGATACTACAATTGTTTGCGCCGAAAATCCTTTTTCTGTGAGTTTTGCCGCAACAGATTCAGATGGTGATTCGCTTGTGTACTCTTTTTGCAACTCTTATACAGGAGCGTCGCAGGCAGACCCAAACCCCGGCACTTCTTCGCCTCCTCCGTTTGCACCAGTGCCATACTCATTGCCTTATTCCGGAGTACAACCGCTGGGGCCAGGGGTAAGCATCAATGCCCGTACCGGTGTAGTAAGCGGGACAGCACCGCCTCCCGGTGAATATGTAATTACGATCTGCGTGACAGAGCTTAGGAATGGTCGGCGTTTTGCTGAATCGAGAAAAGAGCTCCACCTGAAGGTAACGGACTGCACCCCGGTGATAGCCACATTAGACCCGACGTTTTTAACCTGCGGCGATCTCACACTGTCTTTTAAAAATAATACTGACGGGCCCGCTATTCAAAACTGGTTTTGGACGTTTGGCGACCCTGCATCGGGGTCTAGTGATACTTCCTTTCTGCAATTTCCGTCTCACCTCTTTAGCACTGCAGGCATTTACACTGTAAAATTGATGGTGAATAGAGGTTTAGCCTGCAGCGATTCCTCTTTTCAGGTTGTGAGCGTGTACCCAGGTTTCTTCCCTGGCTTTGAAAGTATTGCTCCATTTTGTGAAGACGTACCCATCAGTTTCAAGGATACAACCCGAAGCAATTATGGCGTAGTAAATCAGTGGTTTTGGAACTTTGGTGTAGCCAGTACAGTGGCAGACACCAGCCGAAGCAAGAACCCAACCTATACTTTCTCCGATCCCGGTAGCTACGTAGTAAAATTAATTTCTGGTAATAACCTGGGTTGTAAAGACAGCATTGAAATACCGATATTTATAAATCCCCGGCCTGCGTTACAACTGCTCTCCCCAGACAGCAGTTATTGCGGTCTGGACAGCGTGCAACTAAGCGCAACCGGCACAGGCAATTTTACCTGGACACCAGGTACCAATATCATAGGCGTCAATACGCCTAACCCAACCGTTTTTCCCAAAGTGCCCACCACCTATACCGTTACTTTAGAAAACCTGGGCTGCCGCAGCAACGATACGGTGCGACTAACGCCACTGTTTGATTTAACGAACAACATCACTGCCTTGCCTGCCGCTATTTGCCAGGAGGATACACTCAGACTTACGGGCAGCAGCAACAAAACAAACAACTTGCGATGGCTGTGGGGGCCGGCCTCAAACCTGGCAACCCCTGGTACGCAAAGCACGCTGGCTTTCCCTTTGTTGAATACTAATTTTACTTTACAGACCACATGGGGAAATAATTGTGTAGTCAAAAAAAGCATCAATATCCCTGTCACCCCGCTGGCCATTCCACAGGCGGGCCCAAACGTAGATTTCTGCGCCGGTCAAACTGCCGTGCAATTAACGGCAACTGGCGGACAAACTTACACATGGTCGCCATCTGCCGGGCTCAGTGCCAGCAACATTGCCAACCCTACTGCGTCCCCGACCATTACCACCAGCTATGTGGTATCTGTTGGTGTGAATGGATGTAGTAGAAAGAGAACAGATACAGTAGTTGTAACTGTTAGACAAAAACCGATCGTAAACATTACCAACGATACCTTGATTTGCGTGATAGATACCTTGCAGCTGAATGTAGCGGGCCAGGGGAGCATTTTGTGGAGTCCTAATTACATGATCAATAATACCAGCTCCTTTACCCCGTTGGTAAGCCCGGATGTGCCTACAAAATACCGCATGCGCTACACCGATTTGTTCGGATGCTTTCAGGATGATTCTGTGCTGGTAGATGTGAAAGCCCAGGTAACACTGGATGCCGGGAACGATACCAGCATTTGTTTAACAGATGGATATAGACTTAGTACCACCGGTGATGCCGTTAGTTATACCTGGATACCGGATTTATACCTTGACGATGCTGATATTAAAAATCCATTTGCCAAGCCGGCCAGCAGTATATCTTACACAGTGATAGGCAACATTGGAAAGTGCCAGGCACAATCTGACGTTACCATAAAAGTAGTGCCTCCTCCACCAGCCTTTGCCGGCCCTGATGCCACAATTTGTTTCGGCCAAAATGCACAACTAACGGCAGCGGGGGGCAGCAGTTATAGTTGGAGCCCTGCTAATTTTTTATCCAATCAAAACATTGCCGACCCGGTTGTTCAGCAGCCAAGAACGAGTATGACTTACATCGTGACGGTAACGGACACACTCGGTTGTACTAAGGCAATCAACGATACGATACTCGTAAAAGTTATTCCACCGCTGAAGGTAGATGCTGGCCCTTCTGATACCAGCATTGTAAAAGGCCAGCAATTATTTTTACGGGGCACGGGTGCGCTTAATTACACCTGGCTGCCAGCCACCTGGCTGAGCAATGCCTTTATTGCAAACCCCGTGGCCAATCCGATTGACAGTATAAAGTATATCCTGGTTGGGAGAGATGCAAACGGTTGTGTGGGCACCGACAGCATCAATGTAACAGTGTTCAGCATAGAGCCCAGCATGTACGTGCCCACGGCATTCACTCCCAATGGAGATGGGAACAACGATGTGATCAGGCCTATTTTGGTTGGCATGAAATCGCTCACCTACTTTAGAGTGTACAACCGTTTTGGCGAACTGGTGTTTACAACCTCAAGGTTTGAAGAAGGATGGAACGGTGTCTTCAAAGGAAAGCCACAGGACACTGCTACTTTTGTGTGGGTGGCGCAAGGGTTAACGTACAAAGACGAAGTAATCAATAAAAAAGGGCACGTCGTGCTGATCCGATGACCGGGATAGTTATGAATGCTGAGTTAGGAATGATGAATTACGAAGTACGAGTGACGAATTACGAGTGTTGAATGTAGAATGATGAACTGCAGGGTTTGACCCTGACCATAGACCCATTGTGTATTGACTATTCACCAATTCACCATTCATCTTTGACTTTCGCTAAATTGCATCCATGAAAAAAACCGTCTTCATTTCAGGGGCCACTTCGGGTATTGGAAGAGCCTGTGCTGAAAGATTTGCAAAAGAAAATTACAACCTCATCATTACTGGCCGAAGAAAAGACAGACTTGACAGTTTTGAACAGGAACTGAGAGACAGCTATGGTATTGACGTGCACAGTTTGTGTTTTGACGTACAGGACAAAGAGGCTGTTTTTACGGCTGTTCAACAACTTCCGGCAGCCTGGCAGCAAATAAACATTCTTATCAATAATGCTGGTCTTGCATTGGGTAAAGAACCATTTGATGAGGCAGATATGAACGACTGGGAAACTATGTTGAACACCAATGTACATGGGTTATTGTATGTGAGCCGTGCTGTTTTGCCTTATCTCAAAAACACAGGGAAGGCGCATATCATCAATATGGGTTCTATAGCGGGCAAGGAAGTTTATGAAAACGGAAATGTGTATTGCGCCAGCAAGTTTGCAGTGGATGCCATCAATAAGTCTATGCGGATAGACCTGATGAAACATGGCATAAAGGTTACCGGCATTCATCCCGGCGCCGTGGAAACAGAATTTTCGTTGGTACGTTTTAAAGGAGACGAACAAAAAGCAACCGCTGCATACGAAAGTTTCGTTCCCCTTACCGCAGAAGATATTGCTGATACTGTTTTTTATTGCGCTTCGCTACCCTCCCATGTTTGTATCAATGATGTGGTAATTACCTGCCTGCAACAGGCTGGTACTTATTATTTTAATAAAAATACTTGATGCGGGGGAGGTGAAAACTGCAACGCTTTTAATTTAACAAATAAGCAAACTTCACCCCACACTACTTTGTTTGTGGCTTTGCACAATATTATAGGGTCCATTAACGTTACAGCGGTGTAAAACCTTTTGGTTAGTTCGTAAAATTGGTTTAGACTTGCTTATCCATTTATCTGAAGCCCGCTCACATGAAAAACCTGTTACAGCATTTTGCACTCACCTTGGTTTTGCTTGCCGCACACAGTGCCGGTGCGCAAAACGTTATACGCCAGGTACCTTGTACCAACACCTCCATTTTACAACAAGCAGACAGCATCAAAGCAAACCTTGCCCTTGCCGGATTTATTGTGGTGAAGGAGGCCAGCATGTCTATGGAAAGTGAATATGAAGTGCCCGTGATTGTTCCAATGACACAAGGAAGCTGGTACCAATTTGTATTTATTGGCGACATCACTTCAAGGCTTTACGAAGTGCGCATGTTTGACTGGAATGAAAAACAGGTAGTATACCAAAAAAACCTCGGTACCGATGTAGGCGGAAATGTTATCCGATACGATTATATCCCAAAATTTTCTGAATACCACATGATGAAGCCGGTACAGATCAATAAAAAGAAAAAGAAAGATCTCTGTGGATATGTGATCTTATTGAAGAAGGTAAAGTAGCGTAAAGTTTAGTAATTATACAAGTCCTGGCTTTTCCAAGCCGGGGCTTTTTGTTTGTGGCCATCTTTAACTTGAAAAACTTAACTGGTCATTGGTCAAAAGTCAACGGTCATTGTACACAGCGAGTTGGCCCTGCGCACAAGATGCTTCATTCAATATCTTTCGCTCTAATTTCTCGTGCGTGAATTGTCAATGGTAAATGATAATGAAGCGTTCGCCTTGCGCAGGGCACTCGTCACTACTAATTCGTAACTCGTCATTCGCAATTGATCATTTCTCGCTGGAAATTACCAATGCCTATTGCGCCAGCGATATCCTCACTTGCACACCAGCCCTTGTATTCACAGTAGGCGCACTGGAAGAGATGTATGGTGTTACCCTGCGTTGATCAAAATACAATTTAAGATTTACCCGGTTGTTTAAGAAATAATCAATGGTAGGCGTTATGGTTACTTCCTTACTACCACCCGTGGCAAAATTATTGTCCTGGTCCAGGCGACTGTTGGCAGTTACATTGTCTCGTATCCTAAGATCTAATCTAAAATTGATCTCGTTGTCCAGCGTACCTTTTCCATCTTTATCCAGGAACTTAGGGAGCTTCAAACCGGCCAGTAACTTCAGTCCTCTTTTGCGATAACCTGCCCCAATTACAAACTCTGTACTGCGTACTTCACTCAATTGATAGTCGAACAGGCTAAGGCTAAGCATACGTGTTTTGGTGTACTCAAACTTTGCCTGCATTTGGTTTACAAACATCATATCAAACCCTACTAATGGGGAAAACTGTTCGTTGATGGTAACATTCGGCACGAGGAAGTAAGGAATAAAATTATTAGATACCGTATCAAAGAAAGATGGATATCCAAAGCGTGACACATCCTGATAAAGCAAGGCTGATGTGAAGCCGTTCATACTCAGGCTGCCATTGTAGCCGTGTGATAGTGTAAAGTTGGTAAATATTTTATCGAATCCTTTAACCCTGTTCAGGCCGTTGTAATCCAACTTCCAATTTGGTTTGGGCAGGATGGCTTTGAATGGATTGGAGCGGATGTTTTGATTCTGTTGGTTGATGATTGATACATTCTCAGGATTTTGGCCTGTGTAAGCTGCAATAAAAGAGGGTATCAATACATCTACCGCATACTTGGAATAACCCAGGTAATAACCATCGGCACCCACCTGGTTGTTGGTGTACGGATTTTTTTGCCCCAGGCGTCGAGACAGTACGATACGGTTTGCCTCAAACTCTTTAAAGGTGGCAGAAACCCTGTTGGGATCAAACTTGCCAAACAAGGTTTTAAAAGCTATGTAAGACACATCAAAACTACCGCCCACATAAGGATTCAAATGCTGAAAAGTTCTGTTAGTGCCTCCTGTTGTATCTATAAATCGGAAGGTTTCGTTGTAATTTTTATTGAATGATTTGGTAAGATTTACCGTGATGATTAAATCCCGAACAGGCTCTATTTGGCCACTCAAAGTAAGGCGTTGGTTAAAGGTTTGCTGAAAGAGGTAATTAAAATTCGTGTCTTTCGTAATGAGACCTTTATCCGCTTTTCTATTCAGCCAGCTCGTATCTGGTTGATAGCCCAGGATGAAATCAAAACCTGGCGCCATACTTTTAAAATTTTGACCTATAAACTGTGTACTGTCTGTATACCCGGGCAGGCGTGTATTAGCATCTTCCGAAAAGCTTACGTTTACGTTTTTGACGCTGGTTAGCAACTTGCCAAATATACGAGCCGGAGTACCGAGGTAAGGCACGGCTGTTTTATCAAGAATCCTTCTTGTTTGCAAAACTCTTTTCCCGCTTTTCAACGTCACACTATCCTTCACTTTGGTATACCGGTTTTTCCACTTTTCTTTATCCTCAGGGTTAGATGGCACATCCAATTGTTTCAACCATTTTGATTTCTGATAAAGTTTGTTGAAATCAAGTTGCAGGTTAGCTTCTTTTTGTTGCCCATTTTCTAAGGTATTGCCTAATTCTACTGCCAACCTGGAAGCCCCAATCCAGCGGTAAGTTGCCTGATATTTAAGATTCATGGTGGTCCAGTCCAGCAAAGGAAGCTTGGCAGTAGGTAGCGTGTAAGAGAAGTTTGCTGTTTGATAAAACAGCGTGTTTCTGCCACCCTTCAACAAGTTCCTGATCAAAGAATCCTTTTTTGCTTTGGTATCAATCCTACCAATAGGTTCATCTATTCGGCTGTTGTTGGTGGCCACATAATCGAGCAATAGCGCCCTTGTAAAATTCCAACGCATAATGTAATCCCGCTGAAAAATAAAGTACTTATCATAGGTTTCAGGAATGGCGTATTTAGGAGCCCCTATACTCCTGGGCCGCACCACACCAAACTGCCTGCTAATGTCTGCCCTAAAACTCAACTGCGCTGGCATGTAATTGATATTGAAATCCTTCAGCAAATCAAACCAATGATGCTTAGTTTTCGCAAACATCTTTTTGAAAGGCTCAAAATATTTTGGCTGGGGAGAAAAGTTATAACCCAATGCCCCACGGTGACGTGTAACATCGTTATATTCTATCAGGGGCGTATGACTGCTGGTTTTTATGTAAGAATAGCTCACATCCACATTTTCAATATCGTAAATCTTTGGCTTCTTGCCATTGGTCTTATTCTTCTTTACATTGGTAAAGTTTACGGTAGTGATAGACGTAAAATCTACAGCGGCCTTGCGAATAGAATCCTTTGCGGCCGCACCATTGTCTTTAAGCTTATCCTTTAGTTTTATATCCTGGTCAAAGGGATCGTACTCAGGCGTGCTGGTAGTTTGAGAGTAGCTGGCAAACACCGGTATGGACATTCCGATTTTTTTCGGCAACAACTTACCTAACTCAAGATTGGCAGCTACATCAAACTGAACAAAGTTGTCCCGGTAGCGATCATTCACTCTTTGTTCCAATGTACCAAAACCCTGTGTATGCACATTGGCAGAAAGCGATAAACTTCCCAGGTCAGAAAGCAACAAGTCTACCCTACCCAGTGCAGCATAACCACCTTTCTCATCCAGTGAAGAAAGGCGTAATTCATTGGCCCACACTTCTCCACAAATTGGCTCAGAAGCATTGGTGTTTTCCACGCCAATGAGCACGCCTTTAATTTCCCCAAGGTTGGGGCTTCCCATTACGGAGTATTCATGGCCATTGGCCTGAAGCTGGCGAAAGATTTGGCCAAGAGGGTTGCTGCTTAAGTTTCTGGCCTGTTTCAATTTGGTCAAAAGGGTAAGGTCTACATCCAACGAGTTTCTTGGGTTCCATAAGGTATCGTTGTACTCATCAGAATCAGGATTTAAGCTGCCCGCTCCGTGCTGTGTAAGTATTAGTGGAATCCTGATTTCGTAATAATTGCTTACAAAGTCAGTCCCGAGTCTTACTACCGCTGTAAGGTCTTTATCTTTTATGGAACCGGGATCTGACTTTACTGCCCTTTCTGCATGGAGGTACATTTGAAATTTGCGGAACTGGCGCAAATCCCTGTTGGCAAAAGTTTGAAAAACAGCCTTGCCATCATTTTGAGAAAGCTCACAAAACTGCAATTGAAGGGCCTGCTCGTTTTGCAATAAATTTACACCATTGTTGCTCAGCGTTTGTACTCTTTGAATCTCTCGTGGTGTGCGGTAAGGCAGCGGCACCCTCTTATCGTTTTCCTCGATATTTACTGCACCCACATTTAAAGCTGCCGATGATGGTGGTGTGTACAAGCCTGTTGAATCTAACCCATATTGAAACTTGCGCCAGATGTTACGGGTGAGTTGCAGGGATCCAAAACGCATGGTTACACTGTCTTCAAAACCCGTCATAAACATGCGGATAAAACGAATAGATTTAAAATCGGGGATGTTGCCAATTTTTCTGTTATAGCTGCCAATAGGTATGCGGAACTGGTACCAGGTTTCGTTTCGCTGTGTGCTGTTGGGCAGATTTACGGTAACCACTTTTTTATCTACAATGAAGTTGGTACCCACAGCCATTTCAGGAGCCGAACTGGGTTT
Source organism: Ferruginibacter sp. (assembly GCA_046597635.1). Classification (GTDB taxonomy): domain Bacteria; phylum Bacteroidota; class Bacteroidia; order Chitinophagales; family Chitinophagaceae; genus Ferruginibacter. Next base: position 14,076 of record JBKJKD010000060.1, read on the forward strand.
TATATCTACGATGTATTGAAAATATTCTTCCGTCTCGTTTAAGGTATTATCCCTATTCAAATCTTCCGCATCGGGGTAAAGCGTAGCAGCGCTGGAAAATTGGCCACCGTCAGATATTGGCGAGTTGCCTTGCGGACTGTTGTAATTTTTGTACCTGGCCAAAATACCATCGTTACCATCAAAAGATGCATCCCTATAATTGGTATAATTATCTGCCGAAGGATCATTTAGGGCATCCTGGTAGGCTTTGCTATTTGTACCGAAATTGGCTTGCAGTTCTGCCAGGTAGGCTTGTCGTTTACCAACTTCTGAGCTGTCGTTGATGCCATCTAAACCTACATCCTGAAAAAGCCTATCTTCCGGAATATTGCTAAAAGCTGTTGTGACCTGTATTGGGTTTCGGGGCACTTTTCCCCAGTTGGTGCTGTCTACCGGTGCGGGGGCGTTGGGTGTAGAAAGACCGTTTTCGTAAAAACGGCGACCATCTTTTAAAATGTCTTCAGACACGTTTCCCAGGTTGACGTACATTTTACCACCAATTGAATTTCCGATATTAGGATTGGCAGGCGTGGGGATAAATGGATCCTGCACCCAGAACTCCACAAACTCAATATTACTGGTTTCGAAATCTGTTTGGTCGATAGCACGCATCAAACCACCCCAGTTTTTGCGTGGCTGGGTAAACTTACCAGCAACATTAAGTTTTGCCAGATCAGATTCGAAATTATAAGGCCCTTTTTCTGTAGGGTAATAACTTAAATCAAAAGTTACCAACTGGCTTTCGCCAAAGCCGGTGGTACGCTGCGGAAAAATTTCCTTTTGGTATACCTGCCTTGTCCTTGGATCGCTAAGGAGTTCTGCATTGTCCGCCAGCGGATTGTTGGTACCCTTGTACTGTTGTAGGGTTTGTTCTATCTGGTACCAGGCAATTTTTGCCCTCTGTTTGCCATAATTAATATTATCGTTGAGCAAAGCTTCAGGAAACAACGGTTGTCCAAACTCATTGGTAGCACCTGCCGGCGTGGAGGCGAGTGCCCAACTAATGGGCGGAAAACGAAGATCGATACCTGATTTACTACCTTCAAAATCATCAATATTTACAATACCGCTTTTCCCTTTTCCTATTTGCGGTGCATGGCCCGGGTCTAGCATTGCTCCTTCTGCATATACGTTCACGCTAGATGGTGCAGCAGCATTGTAAAATGGAAGCTTGTCTAACAGTTTAGACAGCCTTGGCATGTCCTTGCGATAATTAACATCCAGGCCATACATAGCATTGCGAATAGGATCTTCTCCGTAGGTTACCTTGGTAAAAAATGGCCGCTCACTTAATCTTACAATTGTTCCTCCAAAAGAGAGTTGCTCTTTAGCCGTATTTTTCGCAAGATAGTCCATGCGCAAACCAAGGTAAGAACGTTGCTGCAAACCAAAAGAAGCGTTGTTTTCAAAATTTACCTGCACCGGCAACCCTGCATTCAAAATTGCCTGGTTGGTAATTTTTATGGTACCCAAATCATAATTGATATCATAATCTACTCCTTCCTGCAGCGACCGTCCACCAGCACTCACTGTTACTGATCCTACCGGGATATTGTAACCAATACTGATATCGGAAGAGCCCGAAGATTTGGCTGAACCTTGTAATAGAAACCTGTTTAAGTTAGGAAACTGTTGTGCCACCGCTTTAATGGAATCATACAACGCAAAGTATAAAGTGTCCTTTGCCGTGGCAGGTACAGAATTGTAAACCTGCGCAGCAAGGTCACGACCAAATGGCTCCAGCACCGGGAAAATAACCCGGCTGTAGGGAGATATTACTGTAAAGTTCTCTACATAATCAAATACACCGTCTGGCTGGGGATCATTTTGACTGTTCAGCCTGTCGAGATTTATGAGCGAAATGATGGGAGATCCTTGATTTTTATCTCCAAAGGGAACATAACGTTTAGCACCAAGGCCTGGTTCTTCGTACAAAACATCCAGTTTAAAATCGGACGGAGTCAATACACCATAACCAATGGTGTAAACATTTTTCATCATCAAATCCCAAATAGGAAGGGAGGGTCTTTGTGAGGTAGCTTTAAGTAATTTAAGAAACAACACTTTTTGTGTGGCCGAAGAACTATCAGGTGGCACATCTTGCGAGAACTCACCTACCTGGTAGATACGCCCGTTAAAGGAATACTGGTAAGCTACGCCTAACACCTCATCTGTTTGCAGTGGTTGGCTCAAAGATAAAGTTCCAATGCCCGCCTGGCGGTTGAAAGTGTACTGGGTTGAATCTAATTTTCGGGCAAATGTTTTTTCGAAATCCTGCACAGGGCTAAGGCCCAGGCTGGTTAGATTAATGAAGGCACGGGCCGGGTTCCTGGGATCTGGCTGGCTCAGCACTTTTGCATAAAGGTCGTTGGTATTATTGGCAGGAACTTCAGCACTCGTTAATACGTTGATAACCGGTGGCTGTTGAAAGGGTTTGTTTTCGCCAAGGTCCATCAACCCAACTACATCCCTGGTTTCGGTAGTTGTTCCATTTCTGTTGGTTACCCAAACTTCCATTCTAAGAATCTGCACCGGACTGGTTACTGCCGGCAACCTGCTCATCACCGCATTGTATTTATTTCTAAAATACTGACCGATTAAAAAGTGCCGATTCTCTTCATATTCGTCGGCCTTTATTTCGAAAGCCTGGGAAGCCGCTCCACCCTGCAGGTCTACACTTTGCCGCTGCGATTTTTGATTGGCCAGTACTGTAGTGATAAACAACTTGCCAAACTGCAATTGTGTTTTTAAACCAAATAGTTGTTGGGCTCCGGGTATCAAAGTTCCCCGACTTGGGAAGTTTACGTTGCCTGCTTCAAATCTTTTTAATATCTCGTCATCCTTGCCGGTATAATCTAATTTTAATTGATTTTCCAGGTCAAAATTTGCCAGTGTATTGTAATTGATTGGGAATTTCATTTTGTCACCAATGCTGGCATTCACATTCACCTGCGCATTCATGTTAAAATCTAGTCCTCCATTTTTCCTGGCTCGTTCGGGCAAAGTAGGATTGTCTATTCGTTGCCCCTGGTATCCAGCCGTAATATCAACGTTACCCTGCGGGCTGATCTCAATTTTTCCATTTCCAAAAAGCCTATTAAAGAGGCCCTCAGACAAAGAGAGCTTTGGCCGAGAAAAACGATTGCGATTCAGGAGGCTGGTAGTGTTAGCTCTTTTTTTAAAATAGTCCACCTCTGCCTGGCGGTTACGCATTTGCCAGTATTCGTCAAAAGAATAAATGGTCGGTATGCGATAATACCTGTTTCCTATTTTTTCGTAAACAATATACCTGCGGCTAATGGCATCGTATACTACAGAATCTCTGATGTTGGAAGGGTCTTTTAGGTTATAAGTGTTGCTGGAGCTACCGGAGACAAAGCCTCCCCGCCGATCGTTTATGGGAAAACGAAGGCTGTCCCCGGTTTTGGTGGGGCTTATGGTGTCTTGAAAGTAAAAGGAATTCCTGGTTTCCGTGGCGTATGAGTTGCCCGGATTAAATAAGCATAACAGTACCGGTATAATACCCCCAACCACTATTTTATCAATAGAATTTCTAATAAGCAACATCCCGTAAATTAATTAAGGTAGAATTTCTCTCAAATGGCTTTTAGGGCTTTTTTTATTAAATCTTCTAATTGTACTATGTTGGGTTCGGCACGCATTATTTTTTGTACAGAAAGCTCCGCTTGTTGACGGGAAATTCCCAAAGCGGTTAAAGCAGTGAACGCATCTTGCTCTAAACTATTGTTAACCGGCATTGCAAAATCTCCTCCGGCAGATTGCTTACCTACTTTATCTCTTAGTTCCAGCACCAATCGCTCCGCTGTTTTTTTTCCTATACCCTTTACGCTTTCTATCAGCTTTAGGTTGGCGGAGAGAATTGCCATACGCACTTCTTCCGATTTCAAAGAAGACAACATCATACGGGCAGTAGCTGCACCAACACCAGATACACTAATTAACAACACAAACATTTCTTTTTCTTCTTTACTACTAAAACCATACAGCACGTGACCATCTTCCTTTACCTGCAAGTAGGTGTAGAGCTTGCCGTTGTCTAACGGCAGGATATCTGAATAAGTATTTAAACTTATATTTACCTCGAACCCTATTCCATTAACATCTACGTAAACCTGGGCGGGAGTTTTGTAAGTAAATTTTCCTTGCAGGTATGCATACATAATTGTCAGATAAACGAATAGCGAAAATAAGGATATTTTATCAGCCGTCCTGCTTAAAAAATACCATTCAGGTTTTAGCCTTATTTTTACCCTTGAAAACAATACGAATTAAAAAATTATAAACATTAGTTCATGCAAAAAATTACGGCTGCCATTACTGGCGTGGGCGGGTATGTTCCTGAGTATAGACTCACCAATGCCATATTGGAAACGATGGTAGATACCAACGATGAATGGATACGCAGCAGAACGGGCGTGGAGGAAAGAAGAATTTTAAAAGGAGAAGGCTTGGGCAGTAGCGATATGGGTGCTGAGGCTGTTAAAGAATTATTAGCTAAAAGGGGTATTGAGCCCACAGAAATTGACGCTGTTATTTGTGCTACCGTTACCCCGGATATGGTTTTTCCGGCCACTGCCAATCTCATTTGTGACAAAACAGGTATGACCAACGCTTTTGGTTACGATTTGGGCGCAGCCTGCTCAGGGTTTTTGTTTGCCCTAACCACAGGTGCAAGCTATATAGAAAGTGGCCGCTATAAAAAAGTAATTGTGGTAGGTGTAGATAAAATGAGCGCCATCATAGATTATACAGACCGTGCAACCTGCATTATTTTTGGTGATGGCGGTGGCGCTGTGTTGCTGGAGCCTAGCGAAGACGGTAATGGAGTGCTGGACAGTATTATGAAAAGCGACGGCAGCGGTGCTAAACATCTGCACATGAAAGCGGGTGGTTCCGTAAAACCTGCTACCGTAGAAACGGTGCTGGCTAAAGAACATTTCGTGTACCAGGAAGGACAGTACGTTTTTAAATTTGCTGTAAAAGGTATGGCTGACGTGAGCTACGAATTGATGGAAAGGAATAATCTTACGGGCGATGATATTGCCTGGCTGGTGCCACACCAGGCAAACCTCCGAATTATTGATGCTACTGCCAACCGCATGGGCCTGCCCAAAGAAAAAGTAATGGTGAATATTCAGAAATATGGCAACACCACAGCGGGCACCTTGCCTTTGTGTTTATGGGAATGGGAAAAGCAACTTAAAAAGGGAGACAATGTAATTCTTGCCTCTTTTGGCGGGGGCTTCACCTGGGGTGCCACCTGGATAAAGTGGGCATATGACAGCAACTAAACTGTTCTTTTTTGCGTTAATTAAGAAATTCAATTTGATGACCAACCGTTCGCTAAAAGTAGGCACGCTTGTAATTGTCTTAAGCACCCTGGGTTTGATGGGTTTTTCCCAACAA
>JBKJKD010000067.1:0-8745 GCA_046597635.1 Ferruginibacter sp.
CGAAAATCCCCGGCAGTTACTGCCGGCCATTCTATAGAAGGAGCTATTAATATTACCCTGGTAAATGAAATGAATACGCTGGCCATTTGTATTGACAGCAACAACCAGGTAGTTAAAACATATGGCGATACTACTAATTTTTTACTGCAAAAGAATTTTACTTCTAACCTGGCAGACCTTTTATCAAGGCCGCTTGCTGTAGCCTTCAATGCACTTTGCATCAACAGTAAAAAAACGAATGAAGTGCAGCGCCTGCAAGGTGTTACCATTAAACAAGGGGAAGCCGATATTAATGTAAGCGTAACAGTAAGCCCTCTGAATATTAAAAAAGGAGATCAGGGACTTTTACTCGTTGTTTTTAAGGCAGAAAAATATGATACGGAATTGCAGCCAGCAGTCGTGTTCGACGAGCAACGTTACTTTAATCAATACACAGTTTTATTAGAGGAAGAGTTAAAAGATATGCAGGATAAACTGCAGTCTACCTACGAACAGTTAGATGCATCTGCCGATAATATGCAGTCTTACAATGAAGAGTTGCTATCTTCTAATGAAGAAATGCAAAGTACCAATGAAGAGATGCAATCGGTAAACGAAGAGCTACATACCATCAATGCAGAGTTTCAGTTAAAAAACCGGGAACTGCAGGATGTAAACGACGATCTCAACAATTATTTCCGAAGCAACATCAACGGGCAGCTTTTTGTAAACAACGATCTGCTGCTCATGAAGTTTTCGCCGGGTACCGTAAAGCAAATAAACCTTTTACCAACAGACATAGGCAGGCCGCTTAGCAACATCAGCACCAATATAAAATTTGAAACCCTGGAAAAAGACATTAAAAAAGTAATAACTGAGGGCGGGGTAATAACCAAGGAGGTAGAAACAGATAATGGTAAATGGTACCAGGTAATGACCATGCCTTATGTGCATACCAATAACAAAAACAACGGGGCTATTATTACTTTCAATGATATCACTGAGCTCAAACAAATACAGCACGAGCTGGACAAAAAGAATGAAAGCCTGCTGCGCATTAATGCAGACCTGGATAATTTTGTGCTCACAGCTTCGCATGATTTGCTGGCACCTCTAGGAAACATAGAAACGAGTATTGGAGTAATGAACAAACTTAAAGACATAGATCCGAGACTGGAAAAGTTTACCTCAATCATCAATACATCTGTTAAGAAATTTCGAACCCTCATTAATGACATTTCCCACATTGCAAAAATAGAGAACGATATGGGCAGCAAAGAATTGCTTTCTATAAATGAAGTTCTCAACAATATAGAGTGGAGCCTGGATGATAAAATTAAAGAGTCAAATACCATCATCAACCGAAATTTAGAAGTACCGGAAATCTTTTTTTCAGGTAAAAATTTTAGAAGCATCCTTTACAATCTTATTTGTAATAGTATAAAGTATAGAAGCGAGCAACCCCCTGTAGTTAATATACATACGTTTCTAGATAAGGACTGCATCAATATTTGTGTAGAAGACAATGGCATGGGGATTCCTGCGGAAAGTATCCCGACAATTTTTACCATGTATGGCCGCCTAAGCACCCTTATAGAGGGAAATGGAATTGGCCTCAGCCTTGCAAAAAAGATAATAGATGCCGAAGGGGGAAATATCTCGGTAGAAAGCACCGTAGGCGTTGGCTCTAAGTTTACTGTTTGTCTTGTGGTTAAGAGCGCCCTTGCCAAACAAGATGAACTTGTTTAAAGTCGATGCATGGTCCATACCCGTTTATGTTTAAATTTTTGAAGAGCTTTAAAGTTTTCTTTTACCTCTCACTATTTTTTGGCTCCTTCAAAAGATCTTCCGCTTGCTTGGGAAATTTACCAATTACCCATTTTAGAATGTCCAATTGGTCAGAAGTTGGAGCTCGTCTTACTTGAGCAATAAGCTTAATTGCCTGCGGTCTGTTGAGTGTGAGATTTGATGCGCCTTCGTTGCATACAGAACAAATAGCTCGTAGATTGCCCGGCTCGTCCTGGCCTCCCATTGACTTGTCATTAATGTGTCCGATGTGTAATCTTGTCTTTCTTCCAGCATCATATGGATGCGGCTCACCAGCTGCTGCTCCACACATTTGACACGTAAAACCATTTCTATCAAGAACAAATGCCCTTACCTCCTTTGATATACTCCTTTCAAAGGAAGGTAAAGGTTTAAGATCAATTAAAAGATATTCTCCGGGTTTTAATTCACTCCTGTCATTGTGAGTTACTATGTTCATCCCTTCTTCATTTCTTAATTCTCTCACTCGTCGCCCCCATTCGCTAGTGCCAGCAACTTTACTTAAAGTTTTAGAGTTTAAAACTTTACCTACGTTTTTAGTAAAGTGTTCACGCAACTTGGCTCTGGAGCCTTTGCCTTTTGGAGCCGTTTTGCTCATATAGTTTTAATGCTTTTTTTATCGAAAGTCCCATTGCTTTTGCAACTGGAGGAGGAAATGCGTTACCAACTTGTCGATATGCAGGTGTTTTTTTTCCTACAATCTGCCATTCTTTTGGAAACCCTTGAACTAGTGCGGCCATCTTTAAAGTTAATCTTGGCATTGCGTTCGAGCCATTAGCTGGTGGACTGTCGGCAAGTCCTTTTCCGTCAACTCCAAGTTGTGCCCATGATTGTTTCGACCTTGTCGGGCCGAGATCGGCTCCACCATGTTTTTTTGAACCTCCAACAAGAGTTGGAGCAATATTGTTTGCCCCGATTCTCCAGTTATCAGCATTTTCCCAACCAAGGGAACTCATTTCTTCAAATAAAAGTTCGCCAACTGTTAGTGGCGGTATTTGATTTTTAACTGGCCATTGGAAGTAATCAAAATATTCCTTTTTAAGAGCAACAAGTATCGCCCTTGGTCTTAGTTGCGATACTCCATGATCAGAAGAATTGACAAGTCTCCAATCACATTGATAACCCATTTTGTAGAGTTCACTGAGAATTTTTCGACGATATTCTTTAAACTTAATATCAAGGATTCCTCGGACGTTTTCAAGCATCACAGCTTTGGGATTGCATTCTCTCACAAGTCTTAGTGCCTCAGGAAACAAGTCTCTCTCATCAAGATGCCCAAGTTGCTTTCCTGCAATTGAAAACGGCGGACACGGTACGCCACCAGCAAGTAAATCAACTTTTTTGTATGCTTTGGCAGAGAATTCCTTAACGTCTTTATTAATTACATTCCATTTGGGTCTGTTATACCGAAGTGTTTCACAGGCTATGGCTTCTAACTCGACTAATGCAAGGTGATCAAAACCAGCCTCCTCAAGTCCAATGGCTTGTCCACCAGCGCCTGCACATATTTCTATTGAAGTATAACTCACCTTACTTAATTGTTTGCCAACAAATTTAGTATTTTTATTTTACAGTTGACCAGTTAGAATCTTTGCAAGGATATTGCTGGTAACAACCTCGTTAAAAGTCATGCTACTCATAATTTTTGCCATTTTAATTTCATTCTGCTGCTTGCAACATAAATAACTTTAATTTTCGTTTTCAATTGTTGGTTAGCAGGTATGAATAGAATTGTATTTTTTATGGTGGTAGTTGGCTGTGGATTCCTCTCCTCCTGCGTGGCCACCAAATCTTATTCCCCTGCTAATAAACTTCCGCAGGATCTGTTGAGAAAAGACTATCTGGTTCTCCGAAATATTTTAGAAAAGAAGCACCCTTCCATTTATTGGTATACACCCAAAGACAGTATGGATCTGTATTTTGATGCTTACTACCGTGCCATCCCCGATAGTATGACGGAGCAGCAATTTGCCTGGCAGATTCTGGCGCCGTTGGTAGATAAGATTCATTGCGGGCATACGAGTGTGGGCAGCAGCAAGGCATACAGAAAATGGGCGGTGGGCAAAAGGCTTCCCTCTTTTCCGCTTTATTTTAAAGTGTGGAACGATACCATGGCCGTTTCCGCTAATCTGAACAGGAAGGATAGTATTTTTAAAAGAGGTACATTGGTAACTTCTGTAAACGGCGTTTCCAACAAAGATCTGGTTGCAAGGATGTTTGACTATCTGCCCGAAGATGGCTATGCAAATAATGTAAACTACATTCGCCTGAGCGGAAATTTTCCATACTACCACCGAAACATTTATGGCATTTCTAAAAAATACAGCCTTACTTACCTGGACAGTGCGGGCATAGAAAATAAAGCAGTACTTCCTTTATTTGTGCCTGTAATAGATACTACCAAAAAAACGCAAAGAGAAAAAAGACCCGAGGCGCCAAAGGAAAATCGGCTACTTCGGTACCGTTCTTTGTCTATTGACAGCACCGGTAAACTGGCCACGCTCACTATAAATACATTTAGCAAGGGAAAGTTGAGAAGCTTTTTTCGCCGTTCCTTCCGGGAGTTGCGTCAGCAAAATATCAACAACCTGATACTAGACCTTCGCAGCAATGGTGGTGGTAACGTAGCTTCATCTACACTCCTCACCAAATATATTTCCCGTCTGCCATTTAAAGTGGCTGACTCTGTGTATGGTGTTAGTCGAAGTCTCGGCCCCTACACCCGCTACATAAAGCATGGCTTTTTTAATAATGTGGAATTGTTTTTTATAGGAAATAAAAATAAAGACGGCAACTACCATGTCGGCTTGTTGGAAAGAAAAATATACCAGCCCAAAAAGAAAAATCATTACAGCAACAATGTATATGTGCTTACCAATGGGCCTACCTTTTCGGCAGCAGCACTTTTTTGCAATGTGGTAAAAGGCCAGACCGGTATGACACTACTGGGCGAAGAAACGGGAGGTGGCTGGCATGGCAACAGCGGCATTATGATTCCCGACATCGTATTGCCGCATTCAAAAAATACGGTGCGCCTACCGCTCTTCAAACTGGTTCAATACAACCATGTTCCTAAAACCGGCTCAGGAATACTTCCAGATATTTTTATTGGCACCAGCTACGAAGCCCTGCTAAAAGGATATGATTATAAAATGAAAGTGGTGAGGGAGATGATATTGGGAGGTGGAAGGTGAGAGGCAATGACAAGTTACCAATGACGAATGATGAGTTATGAATCGGGTGCGGAATGGAATGCTGAATAACGAATTACTGTAGTTCCGTTAAGCTCTAGCGAAGCTTTATTTTTATAAAGTGGCTTGGCTAATTGTATAAGAAATAACCAGCATTTGATTTTTAAACGATTGCTTTGTTCACTTTGTATTTCTTTGTGGGCTTTGTGTGAAATGGCATCCCATAAATTGTGGCGTAATATCACAACCCAATACTAAACTCATCAGCATCTCTCCAAAAAGGAAATTTGCTGCGCACCATATCCAGATGTTCCTTTTGCAGTGTGATGGTAAATGTATCTTCCTCATTGGCCATATGGTACAGCACTTCCCCCAGCGGATCTATCACCATACTGTTGCCACTGTGGTAAATGTCGTTGCCATCTTTGCCTACCCGGTTCACGCCTACTACATAGCATTGGTTTTCTATTGCCCTTGCACACAACAAAGTTTTCCAGGCATGGCTACGGCGCTCCGGCCAATTAGCCACGTACAGTAATATATCGTACTCGGGGTTGAGGGTTTTATCCTCTCCTTCTACGGGGGCATGTTGCCTTGCCCATACCGGGAACCGAAGATCATAGCACACTTGCAAATTTATTTTCCACCCTTTTACCGAAGCAATCAATCTTCTGTTTCCCGCCGTGTAATGTTCATCTTCGCCTGCAAAGGCAAACAGGTGTCGCTTGTCGTAAGACCAATATTGGCCGTTGGGCAGCATCCATATAAGCCTGTTATAATATTTATCGTCTTCTTCAATTATGATAGACCCGGTTAATACAACCCGGTATTTGGCCGCCATGTCTCTCATCCAGCCCATGGTTTCTCCGTCCATAGCCTCTGCATATTCCGTCGGCTGCATGCTAAAACCCGTGCTAAACATTTCCGGCAGCACGATAATTTCTGTTTTCTCCTCAATGTTTCGCAACTTATCTTCCAGCATTCTCAGGTTGGCATCCTTATCTTGCCAATGCAGATCTGCCTGGATGGTTGTAATAGTAAGTGTGCTCATACTGATTATTTAATTGCTAAAGTTACAACAGAGAAATTTTAATACGTTTAACCGGGTTTTCAAAATAGGTGAAAATTTTTACAGAGAATTTTGAGAAAAGATTGAGTTTTTTTGGCTGTTGAATCCAATACTCCATTTATTTTGTAGTTACTTTTAAAAAAATACATGATCTCTGTTATTATACCCACCTACAACGAGGCGAACATTATTGCAAAACTCATTGCTCAACTGCTACAGGGCAACCCTCCCGAAGCTATAGAAATTATTATAAGTGATGGCGGTAGTAGGGATGGCACCATGGAGGTAGCTTCCAGGGCCGGGGCAACAGCAATGCTTTGCCCGGTGAAAGGAAGAGCGGCTCAAATGAATTTTGCCGCTGCAAAGGCCAAGGGCCATATTTTATATTTTGTTCATGCAGATTGCTCTCCGCCAAAAGGGTTTGTGGCAGATATTCTTGTAGCCGTAGAACAAGGGTACGATGCGGGGCGATACCAAACACGTTTTACCGACAACAACTGGCGGCTTGTGGTAAATGCATTTTTTACAAGGTTCGATTTATTTGTGTGCTATGGGGGTGATCAAACATTGTTTATCACCCGGCAGTTGTTTACAAAAATTGGTGGCTTTGACGAAAGCAAACTGATTATGGAAGATTACGACATCACCCATAGATTGAAACAACAGGGCAAATATAAAATTATGCGGGGAGTAGCATTGGTAAGCACCAGGAAGTATGAAACCAACGGTTGGTGGGCGGTGCAAAAAGCAAATTACAAGGCCATTGCTATGTACAAGCAAGGTGCAGCTTCCAAAGATATTGCCAGCATGTATAAAACGGCCATTCAATAATTAAAATGAGTTCACTAATCCGTCGCTTACCTCATTTCGTTTATTAAAGTATGGAAAATCTGATCACAGGGATTCAACAATGTGGCATCGGCACACACAATGCTCATGAAGCCGCTCTCTATTATAAGAAATTATTTGGTTTAGATGCGTTGGTTTTTGACGACACCGCAGAAGCGGTGCTCATGAAATCTTATACCGGCAACAACGTACAAAAACGCCGTGCCATTCTCACCATGAATATGCAGGGTGGGGGAGGTTTTGAGTTATGGCAATTCATCAGCCGGGAACCCGTGGCCTGCAGTCATGCTTTGCGCCTGGGTGACCTTGGGCTCTTCGCCATAAAAATAAAATGCCCCGACGTACTTGATGCTTTTAAGCATTTTTCCCTAAACCAGGATTGCCGTATTTCTGCCTTACAGAAAAATGTAAACGACGAATACCATTTCTGGCTGACAGATAAGTATGGCCATGTTTTTAATATGGTGCAGGCTACCGGCCTTTTTAAAAGAAATGGAAATATTTGCGCAGGCGTATGTGGCGCTGTTATAGGGGTAAGCAACATGCACCCATCACTCTCCTTTTATAAAAATCTTTTGGGCGTTGCAGAAGAAGCTTATAATACCACAACAACAAGTACCGGCCCGGTATGGTATGAAGGTGAAAAGTTTCACAGCGTTCTCCTCCAAAAACCTTCGTCCACAAGCGGAGCATTTTCTCAATTGCTGGGAGACATTCAAATAGAATTAATTGAATCAAAAAATTATTCTGGAAAGAAAATATTTCACAATCGCTACTGGGGCGACATCGGCTTCATTCATCTTTGTTTTGATGTGCTTAACATGGAATATTTAAAAAACAAGGCGAGCAAATTAAATTATCCTTTTAGTGTAGATAGTAAAAATTCTTTTGCAATGGAAAAAGCCGGAGGCCGCTTTTGTTATGTAGAAGATCCCGATGGCACTTTAATAGAATTGGTAGAAACCCATGCGGTACCCATTTTTAAAAAAGTAGGTTGGTATCTAAATCTCAAAAAAAGAAAACAGGACAGACCATTACCAAAATGGATGATAGGCATGATGGGCCTCACTAAAATAAAATAAGTTCAATACTCAAAGTCTATATCCTTTTCCTCATCTACATCGCTAAGCATGGGAAGTTCAAGTAACGAAATGTCACCGGCATTACAAATATCTATCGTTTGCTGCATCACCTCTGCGGTGCTCCATTCTTTGAGCGTAAAGAGCGCAGGAATAAATCTTGATTGGCCTATTAGGTAATATCCGCCGTCGGTAGCAGGTCCCACAACCACTTCAGCCGTAGCTAATTTTAAAAATGCATCTTCAATAATTTCCGGAGTAAGCGCATAACAGTCGCTCCCAATGATCAGTAGTTTTTGATACCCCTTTTTAAATATCTGCCTTGCGGCGGCAGTCATTTTTTCTCCCAGCGTTCCGTTTACCTGCAGTTCCTTATTATAGATAGCAGTTGGCCAGGTATCGTTCTCGCTAATTTGCTCATGGTAAAAAATATATTTGTCGCAGTTGATTCCTTTTACTGTGTCATGGGTCTTCAGCAACAAGGTCTTGTACACTTTCAATGCTGCTTCATCGCCCATAGTTTTGGCAAGCCTTGTTTTTACTTTACCTAAAACGGGGTTTCTTACAAATATGATGAGTGCATTTTTCATAATGAATAAATACCAGCTGCGCTTTTCTTTACAAGTTTTTCCAAAAGTCAACTTCGTTTTGAACACCCATACGGCTGTCTTGTATAAACTCATGATGACTGCTAAAAATTTGGAGACTGCCTTGCTCCATGTAAGCAATGGTATCACCCATAAGCAAGGCC
>JBKJKD010000039.1:0-24886 GCA_046597635.1 Ferruginibacter sp.
AAAGAGCGCTTTAAACACCTTTTGAAAATTTTCTCTCACCTTATTAAAAGTATCGAGAAACTGTTGGTTGGCGGTGGCTTCCACTTCCTGTATGGTCTGCATCAGGCTGTCTTTGGCTGTAACGAGATCATTTTTTTGCTCTAAAATAAACTCACACCTTTTTTTCATTTCGGTATAGGCCTCTATAGCTGTGGGATTTACTTCACCCATATTTTCCAAACGCTTTTTCATTCGTTCGTTGCGTTCCTTCAATTCTTCCAGCGGTGTGTCACCTGTGCGTGGCTCGTCAATTATTTCATCAAGGTTAACCCTGAACTCTACACTCAGCCTTTCTTTCATACCTGCCAACTGCAACTTCAAATCTGTAAGCTTATCTTTTATTTCATTTAATAAATGATCGATGCTTTCTTTAGATTTTTGCTTTTGACGCAGCTCACTTTCTTTTTCTGTAAGAATGTTCCTCAGGTTGTAATACAATTGGTCGGCTTCGTTCAACTTCTTTTCATCTACATCTTTATTTTGCAACATGGTTACCAACAAGGTTTCCAATTCGTGTAAGCCTGCGGCAGTCAACTCAATATTTTCCGCAGCATCTTTTAGTTGTGTGGCACTGTTTTCTACCTGCACAGTGAGGTCCGTTAATTGCTTGCTTTTAAACTCAAGCTCCTGCTTGAGAGACACCAGCTTACTCTGTTGCTTTGCAAACAATAAATTACTGTCATTAAAACCTACGGTTGCAAAATTATATTCCTGCTCCGCCGTGGCATAATCCATCTCTACCACCTGCAGTTTATCGGCCAGCTCGTCTAGTTGAAAATTAAACTTATCGAGTTCTGTGCGGGTATGGGCGATGGCATCGTGGTTGTTTTCCAGTTGCATCTTCAACTCCTCCACCCTTGCAGTACTGGTAACTTCAAGATGATTGAGGTTTTCCTTTTTATTCTGCGCAGAAAAAACCATGTTGGTGAGGTGGTTAATATCCTGCTGGGTTTGCCGGATGGCATTTTCTTTTAGCTGTTCATTAAAAGCGATTACTTCATTGTGACGAATTTGAATGTCGGCTTTGAGAGCATTGACTACCTCATGCTGCGCAGCAATTTGCTCCTGTAATTTTTCCAGGTTTTTGGCCCGGCCTATTTTTTTCCCTTCAAACAAACCCACACTTCCACCCGTAAGTGAATATTTTCCTTTTACATATTTACCCGTTTTTTCCAACACTACCGCACCATTACTTTCATGCATGGCGGCTTCGTCTTCGGCAATAAACACATTGCCCAATAGATTGGCGGCAAGGTTCGCATACTGTGCATCAATCTCTACTACATCTAATGCAGGAATGGTGCCTGCTGGTTGATGAAAGCTGGTGGCAGATTCAAACTTGTCCAGCAAAAAGAAGTTGGCTTTGCCCTTTTTATGATCGTCCAATAAATGCACTGCCTGCAAGCCTTCCTGCAGGTTGTTTACCACGTAATAGTTAAGGTAAGGCTCCAGCACATTTTCTACTGCTGCACGGTATTGTTCTTTTACATAAATAATATCAGACAGTAGCGGCGCAGTATGATTCCACCCTTTGTTGTTGTGTAAAAATTTTACACTCTCGGGGTAACCTTCCATAGAATCCACGAGACTTTTCAATAGGTCGTGTTCGTTCTTTTTAGCATCCAGTTTACGGCTCTCTTCGGCAAGGCTGTTGCGCAGCCCTTCCATCATGTTCTGCGTTTGTAAAATCTGCTCCTTGGTAAATTCGTGCTGATCCTGCAATTGTTGCAAATCAGTTTTCTTCAGCTCCAGCTCTGCCTCTTTCTCCTTTTGCTCAGCTTCCAATTGTTTTAGCTGTGCCTGACGCTGGCTCTTTTCTTCCTGCACCTGAGCTATGGTTCGCTGCAGGTTCTGAATAGAGGTGTCGGCAATGGCCACTTTCTTTTCTGCATCAAACTGGTTGCGTTGTATCGCCTGATTTTCTTTTCGCAGGCTGTCTATGCTGCTGCGCTTATCATCAAACACACGTCTTTTATCTTCAACTGCGTCTTTTAGATCCTGCAACTTTTCTTCCAGTTCCTCCAGCTTTATTTCTTCATCTTTTATTTGCGTACCGGTAAAGTTGATGCTTTCCTCCAGGCCTTTCATCTGCCCTTCAGATTTTTGCAAAAACTCATCGAGGCCAGTCTTTCTTTCTCTTAGATGCAGCAAGCGCTGGCTACCGAGATTCTTTTCATTTTCTTTATTGCGCACTTTATCCAACATCTCGTTGTAAGCATGTTGCATTTGCTGCAACGCCTTTTCTTTTTCTACAAAGGCCAGCTTTTCCTGCTCCAATCCTGCATCTTCTCTTGCAATGGCGGCTTCCAGTTCTATACGCTTATCTACCTCCTGCTGTTGTTGCTCATTCAGGTCTTTGTAGGTTACGTTAAAACCTTCTAAGGCTGCCTTAGCCAGCTCAATACTAACTTCTTTGTAATCCTTTTTTATTTCAAAGTACTTCTCTGCTTTCTTAGCCTGACTTTCTAAACTTTTTAACTGGTTGTTTATTTCAAACAACAAGTCTTCAATACGGGCAAGATCCTGCTCTGTAGCATCGAGCTTTAGCTTGGCTTCTTTTTTTCTTGTTTTGTAAATGGTAATGCCGGCTGCCTGCTCCAGCATTTTGCGGCGACTGTTTTCCTTATCCTTTATAATATCATCCACCATGCCTAGCTCAATGATGGCATAGCTATCGGTGCTCACACCGGTATCCATAAATAGATTGTGAATGTCTTTAAGGCGGCAGGCTACATCGTTTAGGCGATACTCACTCTCACCACTTTTGTAGTATTTGCGGGTTACCGTTACCGTGTTAAACTCAGTAGGTAGTAAGTTTTTGGTATTTTCAAAAGTAAGGCTCACTTCAGCCAAGCCACTTGCGCTGCGGGTCTTGCTGCCATTGAACACGAGGCTCTCCAGATTTTCGCTTCTGAGATTGCTTATTTTATGCTCGCCAATTACCCAGCGAATGCTGTCGATGATGTTGCTTTTTCCACAGCCATTTGGCCCTATCACCCCTGTGATGCCCTCGTCAAAATTGAGGACCGTTTTGTCTGCAAAACTCTTAAAGCCCTTGATTTCTAAACTCTTTAAACGCACTGTTTTCCTTTTTTTGGTAAGACGGCAAACCTACAAGAAAATGAGTGATATAAATACACTGTTGAGAAAAAGTAGATAAGCAGTTATTAGCTTTAAATTACATGCGAATAAGCAGAGAGATAATGGCTGTCTCTAAAGCGCTAGACCTGCGTTAGGACTCGAAAAGTATGGCTTTTACATTTCTAAGGTGGCCCATTATTTCTGCAGCCCTTCTAGACAGCCTCCGGGCAGTTAAGGCTAGAAATTTCAGCGCACAGCTAGCCATATAGAATTATCTTTAATATACCACTGCGGCCAGAATTCAAAAACAATCAAACAAATCTTTATGCAAACAGAAAAATGGATTATTGATGTAGCCCACAGCGAATTGTCTTTTAAAATAAGGCACCTGATGATCACCAATATAAAAGGTGTTTTTGAAGAATTTGATGCCAGCATCGTTACCACAGGCGATGATTTTATGACTGCGGAAGTTGATTGCTGGGTGAATGCAGCTTCCGTTACCACCGGCAGCAAAGACAGAGACAAGCACCTAAAAAGCGAAGACTTTTTTGATGTAGAGCAGTTTCCGCAAATAAACTTCAAGGCAAACAGCTACGAGAGCGTAGACAATGATGGAAGCTACGAGCTGTGGGGTGAACTTTCGATAAAAGGTATTTCAAAAAAAATAAAATTAGATGTTGAATTTGGCGGAGTAGTAAAAGACCCCTGGGGAAACGAGAAAGCTGGCTTTACCATAAATGGCAAAGTAAACAGGAAAGACTGGGGGCTTAATTGGAATGCGGCTCTGGAGACCGGCGGGGTAATGCTTGCAGACGATGTTGTGATCAGTTGTGAAATACAACTGAAAAGGGCCGTTTAGAGACTATCTTTAAGGAATCTAAAATTATGGTATGAAAAAAATAATAGTCCTTTCTTCCAGCATTCGCACTGGTAAAAAAAGCAATCGTGTAGCCTTGTATTTTATGCAGTATATACAGGAACACAAATTGGGCGAAGCAGAACTGATAGACTTGGATGCATATCAGTTTCCTCTATTTGAAGAACGCCTGAAGTTGCTAAAGAACCCACCGGAGAACCTGAAGGAATTTGCAGAAAAAATTAAAGCCGCTGATGGGATTGTGATAGTAACGCCGGAATATAATGGAGGTTATCCCGCCAGTTTGAAGAATGCTATAGATGCTTTATATGATGAGTGGAAGCGCAAACCCATTGCTCTTTCCACCGTTTCGGCCGGCCCCTTTGCCGGTATGAATGTGATTACATCACTGCAATTTGTACTTTGGAAAATAGGCGCCCATGTAGTGCCGGCAATGTTTCCGGTTGCGATGGTGGACACTGCTTTTGACGAAAACGGGGGGGCGGCTGATAAAACTGGAACAGACAAAAGAGCTGGGGTTGGTTTAGCCGACCTAACCTGGCATATGGATGCTGCCGAAAAGATGCGACCCTAAGGCTGTTAAATCTATTACAATAAGGATGAAAGCAGAACCCTTTGAACCAAAGCCGTTATTTTTGGCTTCTAAAAATTTATATATGAAACAATTATTGCTTTCCGCAATAGTGCTTGGTTCTTTGAGTGCTACGGCGCAACCAAAAATAATAAGCCAGGCCACAATCAATACAACAACCAATGTAATTGCCCCCGAAGAAGAAGATGTTACTACCCTTCAGGGACAAGGTGGCGGGGGCGGTGCAGCTATGTTTAGAAACTTTGGCGATGGCGAAACAAAGTCGGTTACACAAGTAAAGAACGATATGGTAAAAACGGTGATCAAATCTGATATGGGACGCAGTACCATCATCCGTAACAATCAAAGTAAGCTTACCACCACCCTCATAGAAATGATGGGTAATAAAACTGGTTTTTACGTAACAGATGATGAACAGGCGGGTATGAGAAAATCTATGGACAGCATGATGCAAGCAAGGTCGAAAGATTCTGCAATGGCCAACAAACCAGCTCCTGCACCAGCTGTTGTAGATGTCGTGTACACAGAAGAGAGTAAAAAAATAGCAGGCTACAATTGTAAGAAGGCTTACCTGATTACCAGCAGGCTAATGGGCCTCGTAAAAGATACCAGTATTGTTTGGTATACCCCAGAGTTTAAAGTGCAAAACGTAAGCTCTGTAGGTGGAGGTTTTAGCATGGCTATGATGGGCGGCCCCGCTGCCGCTAACAATAATATGGATAAGATTGATGGCTTTGTAATGGGGTACGAAACCAAAATGCGCAGGAACCGCACGATGATAGTTACTGTTACTAAAATAGATTTAGCCAAAGAGATTGCAGATAAAGATTTTGAGATTCCAAAAGATTTTGACGTAAAGCCCATGAAAGAAATGCGGAACATGATGGGTGGAGGTGGCCAGCCTGGACAATTCCAAATTAGACGGGGTGATTAATAATTAAATTAAGCCAAAAAAAATGGTTGCATTTCATGCAACCATTTTTTTTTAATCTATAAATTATCAACTACAAGGCTGCTTTCTTTTTATCTATCTCAGCAGCATTCTTTGTATCTTTTTTATAGCTATAAATTTCGCTCATATTGGTGAGCAACTCCTGGTAGGTGGCTCTTTGTACCGGCTTCAAGGTTGGCAATGACTCGTAATAAGCAACACCCAGTTTTGCATAGTTCAGAAATTCATCCATCTGCACGTTTGTTTTTGCTACCATATCTGCCCTCTTCTTCACATCTTCTGGCTTAGTACCCTTTACCAAACTAGCAGCTATACTCATGTCGGAACTTAGGTTGTACAAATGCTTTGTCATTAAAATCGTGGCATCCTTACCTTTGTCATTTGCAATTGCCTTCTTTAACGAAGCTGTCAATTTTTCTTTGGCAGCTTTCTCATCTGCAGGCTTTGCATCCTTACCATAAATGCTGTTGAACAACTCAATGGAATAATTATAAGGCACTACATAATTGGTTGGATTTTGCTCAATCATTTCTTCATATTTAGCAAACAACTGTGCCTGGTCTACATTCTTGCGCATACTTTCCAATTCCAGGCTAACCCAAAATTCACTTTCAGGGTATAATTTCTTACCCTTATCAATGATAGCTTTAAAGTTGGGCATGTCATCTTTCTTCATGTAGAAATCAGCAAGATACTCATACACGTCCTTATACGACTCACCTGACACATTAGCATCTGTTAATATCCTGTAATAAGCAATCGTTCCAGAATCATTTTTGGACTGCATGGCGGCAATGGCAGTATTCAATACCAGAGCGGTATCCAACGGATATAATTTAGCCTCGGGGAAATCATATTTCTTGGCAAGAATAAAATCTTTCACATCTATGGCACTTCTAAAAGCATTATAGGCTTTGTCGAAAGCTTTGTCATTGTAAAAATTAGCTCCAAGGTCAAATAGGGCATAATAAATATCGAGGTAAGATTTATAGCCTTCCACTTTTAATCTCAGGTCCTTGCTGTCTAATTCAGAAGTTTTTTTAAATGCAGTCAGTGCATCCATTTTTAAGCTGTAAGCCTCTTCCCGAGGAACTGCTTTATCATATGAAAGAGAATTATACACCCTGCCTTTGTAGTACCATGCGTCTCCTTTAGTACTATTTTTTGGGTCAGCAAGAAATTTATCAATGGCTGTTTTAGCCTCCCTGAATTGTTGCTTGCCCATCATATTATTGATGTCGTCAAGGCTCTGGCCCATACTACTAATACTGTAAAAAAATAGCAGACAGGCGATAGAAATTTGTTTCATGTTTATCATTTAATTTAAAGTGGTTAAAGATATTTGTTTCTTATAATTTTTAGGCGAATTATGGATGTAATTTACACAAAGCTGGAAACATACTTTCAAATTTGTTATATAGTTAACAGTGCGCAATTGTTCTTAATTTTGTCCATATTTAAAGCAATTGATAAGCCAGGAAACCATACAGAAAATACAGAGCCAGGTTGAAATTCTAGACATTGTAGGCTCGTATGTAAAACTTAAAAAACGAGGTGCTAATTATCTTGGCCTTTGCCCGTTTCACAACGAAAAATCCCCCTCTTTTACGGTATCTCCTACAAAGGAAATTTACAAGTGTTTCGGTTGCGGAAAAAGTGGCAACAGCATTGGCTTCCTCATGGAACTGGAAAAATACAGCTATGTGGAGGCGTTGCGCTGGCTGGCCAATAAATACAATATTGAAATTGAAGAAAATGTCAGCAGCCCTGAGGTAAAATTGCAGCAGCAGACTTCCGAAAGCCTTTTCATCATCAACAATTTTGCGCAGCAGTTTTTTAGCAATGCCTTACAAAATACAGAGGAAGGCGAGGATGTGGCTTTAAGCTATTTGAAAGAAAGGGGGTTTCGTGGAGATATCATCAAAAAGTTTCAGCTTGGTTACAACCCCGAAGCGAGAGATGCATTTACGAGTGCTGCAATTGCTGCACAATATAGTACAGAGCTGTTGATTAAATCTGGCCTGGTTAACAACAGGGATGATAAATGTCAGGATAATTATCGCGGGCGTATTATATTTCCCATTCATAATCCCGGCGGAAAAATTGCCGGCTTTGGCGCAAGGATCATCAAAAAAAATGACAGGGCTCCTAAATATATAAATACCCCGGAAAACGAAATCTACATCAAGAGCAAGATTCTTTATGGGTCGTATTTTGCCCGCATGGCCATAGACAAAGCCGATGAATGCCTGCTGGTGGAAGGTTATACCGATGTGGTGAGTTTACACCAGGCTGGCGTGGAAAATGTGGTAGCAAGCGGTGGTACATCTCTTACGACCGACCAGCTAAGACTTGTAAAAAAGTATTGCAACAATCTTACTATTATTTATGATGGCGACAGTGCGGGCATCAAAGCCGCTCTGCGTGGGCTCGATCTTGCGCTGGAAGAAAGGCTGAATGTAAAGCTCGTGCTTATACCAGATGGAGAAGACCCAGACAGCTATGTAAATAAAATAGGGGCTGAGGCTTTCAAAGAATTTGTAAGCAAAAACAAAAAAGATTTTATTCTTTTTCAACTTGAAATAGCATTGAAAGAGGCGGGGAATGATAGCGCAAAAAAATCTGCAGTAGTAAATCAACTCGCTGAAACGATTGCCAAGATAAACCGGGCGGAAGATTTTACCCGCAGGCAAGATTACATCAAGCAGGTTTCAGAAATCTTAAAAATAGAAGAGACGGGACTGAACGCCCTTGTCAATAAATTTTTGAGGGATAAAATAACCAAGGAAGAAACCAGGAACTTTAATGCTTCCAGTCTTACAGCAGCACCGGAGGTCACGCAAGTTGGAGGCGAGGAAAGCAGCGAATTACTGTTCAACCGGGAGGAGCAAAACGAGAGAGCGATGATTAGAAATTTATTGGAATTTGGCAACAATCCCTGGAATGAAACCATGACTGTGGCGGAATATCTTTTTGACGAAATTGCTTCAAGCGAGTTGGAAAGCCACCTTGAGAATCGGAAACTTGCTACAGTGCTCACACTTTATAAAAAGTGGTACGAACAAGATCTAAAGCCTACTGATAAAAACTTTCTTTACTACGAAGACAGGGAACTAAGCGACCTGGTAATAGGCCTAATGCATTCCGACACAGAACTAAGTGAGAAATGGAGTACTAAATATGAAGGCCATATTCCCACCCGGGCGGAGCTTTTTAAGGAGGAAGTTTTTTCAAGCCTCAATTATTTAAAACTGCGGAAGCTCAAGAAAATGATACACGAAAACCAACTTGAAATGCAGCAAGCTGCAACCGCTGAAGAACAGATGTCATTTGTAGTAACCCATCAAATATTAAAAAAAATGGAGATAGAGCTAACACGCCAACTGGGAACAGTAATTTACAAATGATTTTATAACTCCGCAGCTACTGCTGTGCGCCTTGTATTGCGAGCAGGAATTTTTGGCTCAAGGGCTACCTTCTTGAATTTCAAAGCATGCCAAACATTGTCTAACACTACACAACAATCGGGCTCGTAACCATGATGGGTGATCATATCCCAGTTTACATCCCGGCAAAGATCACTTGCAATTTTTGCGGAAAGCTTTGGATAGGCTACCCAAAACTTACCATCCTCTTGTAAGGCAGGAGCAACATCATCAACTATATCGGTCAATTGTTTTCTACTTACAGCAAAAACGAGGGCAAAATCGATGCGCCTTGTTCTTAAGAGAGGGGTTACGCTTTTGCAAAAATTTACTTTTGCAAATTGCTTCTCGATGGTGGATGGCAGACCTTGAACCAGGAGATTTTTCTCATTGGTGAGCTGCAATTTCTCGAACATAGTTTCTAATGCCATAGTTATACCTTAAGCGTTTAAAAATGATTGAGGGAACCTGTCGGAGAGGAGAAACATATAAGGGTTAACCAATATGCCACCTACAAATAGCGTTGGACAGGGGGCGAATTTACAATATTTTAGGCGGTTTAGAATACTTTTAAATAAAAAACTCTGCAAAAGTGCAGAGTTTTAAACATTTTCAAGAGGTGATTGGTCTATTTCCTAATTGGCTTATAATATTTAAGCGCTTCTGGCATATATTTTTGTAATTGAGCAATTCTATCCTGATCTGCAGGGTGAGAGGAAAGCAGTGTGGGTGGCTTGTTGCCATCACCAGCAGAAGCCATTCTTTCCCAGAAAGGTATCGCCTCACGGGGATTGTAGCCAGCCATTGCGGTAAAAATCAAGCCGAAACGGTCGGCCTCATACTCTTGCTTACGGGAGTTTGGAAGCAACACGCCCACGGAGGCCGCAGGCCCAAATACATTATTGAAAATTGAGTTAGCCTGCCCTTTATTTTGAGTAAAAATATTACCTGCTACCTGCAGCCCCTGAGCAATGGCTACCTGGCTCATACGTTCGTTACCATGTTGAGCAATAGCGTGGGTTATTTCATGCGCTAAAACTACCGCAAGAGCCGCTTCGTTTTGAGTTACCGGCAAAAGACCGGAGTACACAACCACTTTGCCGCCAGGCATACACCATGCATTGACGTCCTTGTTTTCCACAAGGTTAAACTCCCATTTGTAGCCGCTGAGATCAACAGGGTTTGTTCGTGTTTTGTAATAACTGGTAATGGCAGATGCAATTCTTCCGCCAACACGCCGTACCATTTCAGCATCACGGCTGGTATTCTGACTGACAACTTTGTTCTCGCTTAAAAACGATTGATACTGGGAAACGGCTTCTGCCTGTAAAGTTGACTCAGGGAATAATTGCAGTTGCTTGCGGCCGGTTACTGCGTTGGTAGTACATGACTGAGCCAGCGGGATGGCTAAAAGTAAAAATAGTAATTTGTTCATGGTAGGTAAGTTTATTAGTTGATAGCTAGATAAACAATTGCCATACCAAAAATTCCTAAAAGCTTTTGTGTAAAACTTAATCCTCCCCCCGGCGTCGATTCTTTCTTCTATCCCTATGTTTGAGAATAGGGATGCGGCTTTCTACACCACGAAGAAGCCGGCCAATATTTTTTTGATGGGTAAATAAAACCAGTAGGGCTACCAGTAATGTAAAAACTCGGTAGAGTACTTCATGTTCATTCCAAATCCACAACACGCAAATTGGCAACATCACTGCTGCTAATATTGAACTCAGGGAAACGTAGCGGGTTAGATACAAAACAAAAATAAACACGCCTACACAACTCAAAGCTACCACGGGTTGCAGCGCCAGCACCATTCCAAAAAGAGTAGCCACTCCTTTGCCTCCTTTAAAGTTTGCGAAGATGGGGAAAATATGCCCTATCACAGAAGCCATACCCAGCGCTATTATGAAGTTGGTGCGTTGCAATTCGTTACCGCCATAAAAAGGAAGGAGTTCGTATAAGGATGCGCCTATCACACCTTTCAAAATATCGATGACCATCACGATGGTGCCAAACTTTGAACCTAATACCCTGAATGTATTGGTGGCACCCATGTTGCCGCTACCATAATCCCGAATATCAATATCGAAAAATCGCCTACTGATGATTAATGCTGTAGGAATGGATCCAATTAAATATGCACACGCTATGAGTATTACTTCTTTCATTTGTGTTCTTTAGTGGATAACAAAAATAGGGAAAAACGCCCAACCGAATTGGTAAATCTGATATACAAACTTTGTGTTATACAAGCCTTGTAAGAATGGCAATCCAATTATTTTTTTCAACAAGTTTAACAATAGCTAAGCCATGATCATTTAAAGTTTTTTTAATGGTTGGCTCATCCTGCGGCAGCAAACCGCTCAACAATACCTGGGTGGAGGGAGTGCAGGAATTTTGGATTGCCTTTATGTTTGCGATAATTACATTCAGGTTAATATTTGCCAGCACAATATCCGCAGGGTTTTGCAGCATCTTCTCTCCCTTCTTTAGGATTATTTTCTCACAGCCATTCGCAGCCAGATTTTCTATTGCATTGCTAATACTCCAGTCGTCATTGTCTATAGCAATCACTTCTTTTGCTCCAAGTTTCTCCGCAAGGATGGCGAGCACGCCGGTGCCGGTGCCGAAATCGGTTACGGTTTTTTGCGTAAAATCGAGTTGGCTCATTTCCTGCATCATAAGGTACGTGGTGGCATGGTGACCCGTACCGAAACTCATCTTTGGGGTAATTACAATTTCATGCGTAACATCTGTTACCTGTGGATGAAAGGATGCCCGAATAGCGGCGAAATTATCTACCCTCACCGGTTCGAAGCTGCTCTCCCATTTTGCATTCCAATTTTGTTGATGTACGGTTTCCTTGCTATACGCAACAGCAAACTTTTCAAAGACGGCATCCACAGTATCTGACGAGAAAAGTGCTTCAGGTATGGTGACAATCGTCTGCGTATCTAATTCCTCTACTCCTTCAAAACCCGAATCCATCAGCAATGCCGTTATCATGGCGCTGGTATCATTATCTGCAGTGAATGCCACCGATATAAACTGTTCCATTCGTTTCTATTTAGAAAAAAAGCTGCCTTTTTTTGAAGGCAGCTTTCTGTTATTTAAAATTTTAAAACTTCAATGCTTATTGGCCTGCTTCAGGTTTTGGCATCAGTGCTTTTCTACTCAATTTAAACTTACCAGTTTTGGAGTCTACATCCAGCAGTTTCACTTTTACTTTATCACCTTCCTTAAATATACCGTTCATAGTTTCCAGGCGCTTCCAGCTTATTTCACTGATGTGTAATAAACCTTCTTTTTTAGGAAGGAATTCTACAAAGGCTCCAAATTCTTTGATGCTCTTCACAGTTCCTTCGTATGTATCACCCACCACAGGTGCTGCTACCAATCCATTGATCCAAGCCACAGCTTTGTCCAATCCGGCTTTTTCTTTAGAGAAAACGCTTACTTCACCTTGGTTATTTACTTCTTCAATATTAACCGTTGCGCCTGTCTCACGCTGAATTTCCTGAATTACTTTACCACCTGGCCCTATCACTGCACCAATAAATTCTTTATCTATGATGATCTTCACCATGCGTGGAGCATGTGGTTTAACCTCGGCTCTGGCAGCAGAAATGCAATTCTCCATTGCACTTAATATATGCAGGCGTCCTTTACGGGCTTGCTCTAGAGCAGCCATCATAATTTCCATGCTCAGGCCATCTACTTTGATATCCATTTGTACACCGCAAATACCATCAACGGTACCGGTCACTTTAAAATCCATATCACCTAGATGATCTTCATCACCCAATATATCTGTCAAAATAGCGAACTGATCATCTTTTTTAATCAAGCCCATAGCAACACCACTAACGGCTTTCTTCAATGGAACTCCTGCATCCATCAATGCCAGTGAACCAGCACAAACAGTAGCCATAGAAGACGAACCATTACTTTCCAGGATATCACTTACTACACGCACGGTATAAGGATACTCACTGCCAGGCATCATCTTTTTTAAAGAACGCATGGCAAGGTTACCATGCCCTACTTCTCTGCGGCCCACACCACGCATCATTTTTACCTCGCCGGTAGAAAATGGCGGGAAGTTGTAATGCAAGAAGAAGTTGGAATATTCGGATTTGTTCGCACTCTCCACCAACAACTCGTCTAAGGGAGTTCCTAGAGTAACGGTGGTTAAAGATTGCGTTTCGCCTCTTGTGAATAAAGCAGAGCCATGCGGAGTTGGTAGATTATCAATTTCCATCTCCAATTGGCGGATCTCATCTGTACCACGACCGTCTAAGCGCCTGCGATCATTTAAAATCATATCTCTTACCACATAATACTGAAGTTCGCCGGTATAATGACCGATTAAGGCTTTGTCTTCCTCTGGTAATTCTGTACCCAAAAATTCTACTACCTCTTTGTGTAAAGCTTTATAAGCGTCGCTTCTTTCATGCTTTGCAGATGCGGCTGCAGAAATAGCATACATTTTATCTTTTGCAAATGCAGTGATCTTTGCGTTTAACTCCTCATTGCGGTAAGGTTTGGTGTACTCCCTTTTAGTTGTAACGCCAATTAGTGCACGCAATTCTTGCTGTGCCTTCACCTGTGCCTTAATGGCTTCATGCCCTGCTTCAATTGCTTTTATTAAATCATCTTCCTGGCACTCATTACTTTCTCCCTCTACCATCATAATGTTCTTATCAGTTGCTGCGATAAGGAATTCATAATCTGATGTAGCCAATTGCGTACGGGTAGGATTAATAATTAATTCTCCATTGATGCGTCCTACACGAACTTCTGAAATAATTTCCTGGATGGGAATATCTGAAACAGCTAATGCAGCCGATGCCGCAAGGCAGGCCAATGAATCTGGCATTACTTCATCATCAGAAGAAATAAGTGATACCAACACCTGTACTTCACACAGATAATCTTCTGGGAAAAGTGGTCTGAGAGCCCTGTCAATTAACCTTGAAGTAAGAATTTCATAATCGTTCAGGCGGGCTTCTCTTTTAAAGAATGAACCCGGAATGCGACCTGCAGATCCAAATTTTTCCTGGTAATCAACAGACAGTGGGAAAAAACCCTGTCCTGGTTTAGGCTCTTTGTTTGCAACAACGGTTGCCAACAGAATACAATTGCCCTGGCGTACCGTAACGGCGCCATCCGCTTGACGGGCCATTTTGCCGGTTTCGATGGTAACCATCCGGCCACCACCTATATCAAATGTTACTGATTTTGGTTGTAATAATGACATGTAGTTAAGTTTATTTATACAGGGAAACCTGCAATCGATTAAAGTAAGTATGTATAACGAATAATTCCCAACGGCAAAAACTGTTGGGAATAATTCGGAGTTACATATAAAATATGATTATTTACGGAGACCTAGTTTCTCGATCAAAGCTCTGTAACCACTAAGATTGTGCTTACTGAGGTAAGTTAATAAGCGCTTACGCTGACCTACCATCATCATCAAACCTCTTTGAGAAGAAAAATCTTTTCTATTGGTTTTTAAATGGTTAGAAATGTGGTTGATGCGTTCAGTTAATAGAGCTACCTGACCCTCGATAGAACCTGTGTTGGAAGCTTTGCCGCCAAAGTTTGCAAAAATTGTTGCTTTTTTTTCTGTTGTTAAATGCATTTCTCTGTTTTTTTTTAAAACGGTTGTTTTAATTTCTTTTATAAGTGGGTGCAAAAGTAGTATAAAATTTTCTATTTAAGAGAGCTTTAGCAAGATTAATTCCTGGAATTTTAATTGTTTTTTTCTCGTTTCTTTCTTAAATCAAGGAAGACCCGACGTTATCTCTTTCCATTTGTAAATCAATTTATCATAGCTTCACAAACAGCTGCGTTGTTTTAGTTTGGCTATTTTTTGATTATTGAACCAACCTACCAATAACAACTTGAGCTACATTTTAAACCGTATGAATATTTATAACATTAAGGCAAAGCGAGAACTTACTCATTGGCAATTGTCCATGCAAAAAAAGCCTTCTTATCTTAACTGCCTCAGTAAGCGGCTGCAAACTAAGATCAACAGCATCATCCCCGAAAAAGTACACAGCGCCATTACCGCCACCATCAAACAACTGATAAAAGGCGTGTTGTTTGCTTCAGGTGTGGCTACGGCAAAACCCCAACAAATAAAATCGTTGGAGCTTACAGAAGCCGTGATGCTCGAAAGCATTGACAGCTATAAAAAAACTGCTGCTGCCGAGGGAGGCATTACCGGGGCCGGCGGCATCCTGATGTCTTTTGCAGATTTTCCCCTGCTGATTGGCATCAAGATTAAAATGCTGTTCGACATCGCCAGCCGTTATGGTTACGACGTCTCAGATTATAAAGAACGAATTTATCTGCTGCACATCTTTCAACTGGCCTTTAGCAGCCATGAACATAGGAAAAATGTGTACCTGCAAATGACAGATTGGAAAAAAACTAAAGTAGAACTTTTGCCAGATAATGTTAACCAATTTGAATGGCGGAGTTTTCAACAGGAATACCGGGACTACATTGACCTGGCCAAACTTGCGCAAATGATTCCCATCATTGGTGCGGCTGTCGGTCTCGTTGTAAATTACAGGCTGTTACAAAAGCTGGCGCACACGGCCATGAATGCTTATAGGATGAGACTTGTAGAAGAAGATAGGTTATAAAAAAAGCGGCTTTTAACGAGCCGCTTTTTTACTATTCATATCTTAGGTTTATTTAAGTGGGTTAGCGTCTGCGTCCAACTCTATTATTTCGTAACCCATTGTTTGTAATCCTGGTAATATTTTCTTTTTATCGCCTACCAAAAGGATATTCATTTTATCCACGTCAAGATATTTTTGTGCGATACCGTCAATTTCATTTTTACCAATTGTTTGTAGAATTTCGTTTTGCTTTTTCACATAATCGCCTGGCAAATCGTATTGAATCATTCTTCCAATAAACGCTGCTTTCTGAGCCCCCGTTTCGTAGTTGCGGGCATCTGCCTGCCCAATGGAACTTTGCATAAACTTTATCTCGTCTGCATTGATCCCATTATCCCTGAAATTTTTCACTTCACGAATCACTTCTTTCAATGCACTATCTGTAGCATCTGCACGTATGCCGCTGCTAAAGGTAAAAGTACCCGTGTACTTATCGCCAGAAAAACCGCTCCGTGCGCCATAAGTCCAGCCTTTGTCTTCCCGCAAATTAATATTGAGCCTACTGTTAAAAGAAGCACCCAGGTTGTAATTGGTTAAGACTGCTTTGTAATATTCGCCGGTTGCATCATACTTTAAATTAGTTACTTTGCCTACCCTAAACTCTGTCTGCGCTGCGTTGGGGATATCTACCATGTAGATCTTTGTTTTCTCCACAGCTGGCGCTGCAGCAAGGGAGGGAAAGTTTACGTTATTGTTAGGCAATTTATTTAGAAACTGTAAACGAGGTAAAACGTCTCCTTCGTTGATGTCTCCTACTACTACCACTATTGCTTCGGCAGCACCAAGGTTTTTGGCATAATAACTCTTAATATCATCCAGTGTAACCTTAGCAACTGAGGCCACGGTGCCTTCCGGCGGCGTTCCTAACACAGCTTGCTTGCCATAATTGATAGCATCAAATACATTGTCGGCTACATTGGCAGCAGATGTTCTGCCATTGTTAATGGCTTCTATGCGTTGTTTTTTGATTCGGGCAAAGTCATCTTCGTTGAATAAAGGGTTGAACATTTTCTCCTGCAGCAATTCCATCGTTTTATCCAGATTTTTTGTGAGGGTCTGCACCGAAAACACAATGGCTTCGTTGCTGCTACCCACGCTTACATTGCTACCTAGCTTATCCAGCTCCTGGCTAAATTCTTCACTCGTATACTTTTTCGTATCCTCGTTCATCATGTTTGCGAAGAGACTAGAAAGCCCAGCCTTGGAAAGATCCGATCCCTCTGTTAATTGTCCTCCCTTTAAATAAATATTGATAGTAGCAGTGGGAATCTCTGTATTTTTAGTACCGATTACTTTGATACCATTTCCCAATGTTTTCTTCCAAAAGGCTGGCACTTTCACAACCGGGTTAGCCCCCTGCACGGGGATAGCTTTGCGGTTAAAGTTGTCTGTAGCCTTGGTGTATTTTAACCCTGCATAACCATAATCAGGTTTTTGATACCCCGATTCGCTCACCACATAATTATCTGCTGCGGCTTTCAAATCTTCTTTACCCTTGGGCAAAGCACTTACCACCAATCGATTTTTATTTTTAATATAGGTGTTGTACACACGCATTACGTCTTCTTTGGTAACTGCCTGGTACATCTTTAGTTCCTTGCCGATCATATTTGGATTGCCCAGGTAGGTTTCGTAAGCAGCCAGCTGACTCACTTTGCCAGATACACTTGCAAGCCTGTTGATAGTGCGGCTTTCGTACTGGCTTTTAAACTTGTCAATATCGTCTTGCGTAACACCTCGTTTTTCAAACATCGTCAAACCTTCATCCAGTAATTTTTCCATCTCTGCCAGAGACTTGCCTGGATAAGGAGATACAACAAAATTAAATTCACCTGCCAGCTCCGAAGCTGAACTTGAAGCTCCAGCGTTCAGCGACTTTTGACTCTTTACCATCGTTTGGTATAAAATAGAATTTCTGCCCTGCCCTATTACTTGAGCCAGACAAGCCAATGCAGGCAAGTCCTCATCGTAGTCTGGAACCGTAGGATAAATCACCCGCATCTGGGGTGTTCTGGCGTAATTATCTGTATAGCTTGCATAACGGTTTGTAGCAAGCGCAGCAGCAGGCAATTTCATTGACTTTACCTTCGGTCCGGCAGGGATAGAGCCAAAATACTTTTCTGCATACCTGATAATTTCTTTCACATTCACATCACCCCCTACGGTTAACGTAGCATTGTTGGGACCATACCATCTCAAAAAGAAATTCTTCAGATCATCAACTGTGCTGCGATTTAGATCCTCCAAATAGCCGATAGTAAGCCAAGAGTACGGATGCCCATAAGGGTATAGATTTTTAGAACTAAACTCGCCCAACAGACCATAAGGTCTGTTATCGTAATTCTGACCTCGTTCGTTTTTTACAGTAGAGCGTTGTATTTCAAATTTTTGTTGTGTTACTGCATCCAACAAAAAACCCATACGGTCAGCTTCCAACCACAACATCTTCTCCACCTGGTTGCTGGGTACTGTTTCATAATAGTTGGTTCTGTCACGGTTGGTACTGCCGTTTAGGGTACCGCCCGACTCAGAGATTAATTTAAAATGCTGCTCATCTGCCACATTATCTGAGCCCTGAAACATCATGGGCTCAAAGAAATGTGCAAAGCCACTCTTGCCAATTTCTTCCCTGGCAGAGCCCACATGGTAAGTTACATCTACATGCACCACAGGGTCTGAATGATCTTCGTGTACCAGCACCGTGAGACCATTGGGCAACAAATACTTTTCGTAAGGAATCACAATTTCATTTCCCTTTCTGGTTATTTTTTCTACCAACCTGGCTTGTGCAAAAATGCCTTGCACAGAGGTAACCGAAAGTAAGCAAACAAATACTAGTTTTTTAATCATATAAGAATGTTTTAATAATTAGGTTGAGCAAACTAGCTAATAATGTCGTTGCTGCCCGAATTGTTTGATAAATGGTATCTTTTTATTAACCATTTTTTTTATACAATTACCCCGTCACTGGCTACCCCGGCTTATGTTACTTATGTTAACAAAAAAAACGTCATTTTTGTCGGATGGAATTTTCATTTGCGATTGTGGGCTGCGGACGGATTGCAAAGCGTCATGCTGCGGAAATAATGAAAGTAGGCACGCTGCTGGGGGTATGCGATACCGACGCAGCTAATGCGGCCGAACTTGCCACGGAATACGGCGTGAGAATGTACCTTTCTTTGGAGGAAATGTTGCTGAAAGAACCCGAGCTTGATGTGGTAAGTATTTGCTCGCCGAACGGTTTGCACGCTTCACAAGCTATCAAATGCCTTGAGGCAAACAAACATGTGATTTGCGAAAAACCTATGTGCATACACTCCATTGATGCACGGGCCATGATAGCCGCTTCTATTGAAGCTGACAGGCGTTTGTTTATTGTAAAATCTGCCCGGTATAATCCACTGGTGATCGCATTAAAAAATCTAATAGATGAGGACCAGCTAGGAAACATTTATAGCTTTCATTTGAATTGCTCCTGGAACAGATCTGTAAATTATTATTTGAACAGTTGGAAAGGTACCGAAAACCTTGACGGAGGTACATTGTACACGCAGTTCAGCCATTATATAGATATCTTGTTTTGGCTGTTGGGAGATTATAGTAACATCGCTGGTTTCAGAAAAAACTTACACCACTTAAGTTCCATCGAATTTGAAGACACCGGCGCCATTTGCCTGGAAATGCATAGCGGAGCGGTAGGCACCATTCATTATAGTGTTAATGCTTTTGCGTTAAACCATGAAATTTCTCTTAACATTATTGCCGAAAAAGCTACGATTCATTTGGGTGGCGAATACATGAATAAAATTCTTTACCAACAGCCCGCTCTTTTAAACCCGGAGTTGACAACACAGGTAATGGGTGCAAACGATTACGGTTTTTACAGGGGCTCAACGAGCAATCATCAACAGGTATATGAGAATATATTTAAAGCGCTGAGCGGAGAAGAACATGTAGTGACTGATGGCGTTGATGCATTGAAAACGGTGATTTTTATTGAAGAGTTTTATAACAAAATAAAGATTTCCTGACCCCGCATCCTACACATATAATTTTCACAGTTACCAATGATCTTAATTATGATCAGCGCATGATCCGTATTTGCAGTTCGCTTGCAAAGGCGGGTTATCAGATTACGCTGGTCGGAAGAAAAAATTTATCGAGTTTTACTCTTAGCTCTCTCCCTTTCAAACAAAAAAGACTTCCGGTTCTTTTTGAGAAAGGCCCCGCATTTTACCTCGAATACAATATCAGGTTATTTTTTTACCTCCTGTTTAAAAGTTGCGACTGCATTTGTGCTATTGACCTTGATACCATCTTGCCCGTATATTTTGTTTCAACCCTGAGAAACAAGAAAAGAATCTACGATGCGCATGAATATTTTTCCCAATTAAAAGAAGTGATCAAAAGGCCTGTGATTTATAAAATATGGCACAGTATAGAAAAAGCAATGGTTCCGAGGTTTGCCTTTGGTTACACGGTGAGCAACAGCATTCAGAAAGATTTTAAACGACTCTATGGGGTAAATTATGAGACCATCAGGAACATGCCACACCTGGCCGCACCAACCATTTCCTCCGCCAGAAATAGAAACATACTCTACCAGGGGGCGGTAAATGAAGGCAGAGGATTTGAGTTTTTAATTCCAGCCATGGCTGACGTAGGCGCCAAACTTATCATCTACGGCGATGGTAATTTTATGGACCAGGCGAGAAAGCTAACCGACCAACACGAGCTAAACGAAAGAATAATTTTTATGGGCAAGTTGCTACCGGAGGAATTGAATAAAATTACCGCCGAAGGGTATGTGGGTATTAACCTGGTGGAAAACACAGGGCTAAATCAATATTATTCCCTTGCGAATAAATTCTTTGATTATGTGCAGCATGGGGTGCCACAGGTTACCATGAACTTTCCTGAATACAGCACATTGAACAAACAATTTGAGGTGGCCGTATTGATTGACGACCTTCAGCCTTCTATAATTTCTGCAGCGCTGAACAAAATACTGGGCGATGCTGTATTACATGAGTCATTGAAAGTTAACTGCAAACTAGCCAGTACTCATTGGAACTGGCAAAACGAAGAAATAAAACTCATCAATTTTTATAAACGAATTTTTGGATAAACACTTACATATTATCACCCTCGACGTTCCATGGCCCGCAGATTATGGAGGCGTGGTAGACCTGTTCTATAAAATAGTGCACCTCCACAAACAAGGCGTAAAAATTCACCTGCACTGCTTTACCGGTGGGCGTGCCCCGCAGGACGAGTTGGACCAATATTGTGAATCTGTGCAGTATTACCCCCGCAAAAAATTCCCACAATCGCTCTCGCCGGGCCTGCCATACATTGTGAGTTCCCGCATCAACAAACAGCTTTTACACGACCTGAAGCAAGACGACTATCCTATACTCATGGAGGGTGTGCACTGCACCTATTATTTGTACAATGGCGCCTTAAAGCACCGCCGGGTCTATGTTCGCCTTCACAACGTAGAATTTAACTATTATAAAAAACTGGGGGAACACGAAAAAAACTTTTGGAAAAAATTGTATTTCAAAAGGGAAAGCTGGTTGCTGAAGCGGTATGAAAAAACTATTGCACAGAAAGCTACCTTTTGGCCAGTAAGCATAGAAGACACCGAAATATATCAAAAGATAGCCCCATCCAGCAGCGTCGAATTCCTACCCGTTTTTCTTCCTTGGGAAAAAGTATCGCCGCAATCAGGCAGGGGTTCTTTTTGTCTTTACCACGGAAATTTATCTGTAAATGAAAATGAAAAAGCTGCGGAGTGGTTACTTACAGAAGTTTTCAACAAGCTTTCAATCCCGTTGGTGATTGCCGGAAAAAATCCCTCCCCCCATTTAGAAGAACTGGCACATGTAAATAGGAACACCTGCCTCGTAGCCAACCCCTCTGACAAAGAAATGCAGGACCTTATCAAAAAAGCCCAGATCAATATTCTTCCGTCTTTTAACAACACCGGGGTTAAGTTAAAAGTGCTCAATGCCTTGTACAATGGCCGTTATTGCCTGGTAAACCAGGCGGCAGTAGAAGGTGCTTCTATTGACAATCTTTGCCAGCGTGCGCAAACCGCCGATGACTTTCAACAACGTGCGCTGGAACTTTATGAAAAACCCTTTGCCGAAGAAGAGGCTCTGGAGAGAGAACAAATTTTACATGCAACTTATAACAATCATCAGAACGCAGCCCAGATGATTAAATGGATATACTAGCGTTGTCCCAAACTTTTCCGTTTTCTGTTTTAATTGTTCTGCTGGGAAATTTATTGAGCACCACATAGTCGTGTGTAGCCATTACAATCGTAGTACTGTAATCTTTGCAAATTTGAAAAAGCAACTGCATGATCTCGTCACTTGTTTCAGGATCGAGATTACCTGTTGGCTCATCGGCCAGCATCAATTTGGGAGAGTTAAGCATGGCACGGGCAATATCTACTCTTTGCTGCTCGCCGCCGCTTAGTTCATATGGCATTTTAAAACCTTTGCTTTTAAGGTTTACCTTATCCAATACATCTGCAATTTTTTCATCCATTAGTTTCTCATCTTTCCAACCGGTAGCCTTTAACACAAACTTCAGGTTGTTGTTCACACTCCTATCCGTCATCAGCTGAAAATCCTGGAACACTACGCCCAAATTACGACGCAGAAAAGGAACTGTTTTCCACGTAAGTCCTTTCAGGTTGTGACCTACTACCCAACCTTCGCCCTCCCGCAATTCAAGGTCGCCATAGAGCGTTTTCAACAAGCTACTTTTACCGGTACCCGTTTTGCCAACGAGGTACACAAACTCACCTTTATCTACAGAAATATTTACATCCCCCAGCACAAGACTATCACCCTGGTAAATATTTACATTCTTTAATTCTATGATTGATTGAGACATGAATAAGTTTATTTGATGATCCAGTTAACCGCAAAGCCCACTTAGCTGGTTGAGGCAAATTTAAACGTTCAAACTTCATCGGGAAAATATAATTTGAAACTGCGTGTTAAAAAATGTGGATAACTAAGTTTTTAGTTTTATAACTAATTATATAGTTTTATAACCTCAAACACAGATGATGATTAAACCATTAACGAAGGCGGAAGAACAAATTATGCAAGTGATCTGGAAACTGGACAAAGCTTTTTTGAGAGAGATTATGGAAGCATTGCCCAACCCTAAACCGCATAACAATACGGTGGCTACCATTATAAAAATATTGGTAGAAAAAGAATTTGTTGGCATCACAACATTTGGCAGGATGCACCAGTATTATCCCCTTGTGGCAAAAGACGTGTACAGCAAATCGACACTTAAGACAATTGTGAAATCTTACTTTGAAGGCAACTACAGCAATGCGGTCTCCTTTATGGTAAAAGAAAATGGATTGAGCATTACAGATCTGGAAGCTCTACTCAAAGAGCTAAAGAAAAAATAGAAAACGATGTAGGATTTATGGTGTGTGATTTAAGAATGTTGATGTAGGATTTATCTAATTTAAAAAACTTAACCAATGCCCCTATTTGCATTTTACCTTTTGAAGGTTGTATTGTGCTCTGCAGTGTTGTTTGGCTATTATTACCTTTTTTTGCGCAACAAAGTGTACCATGCTTACAACCGGTTTTACCTGCTCGCAACAGTTGTTATCTCACTGCTCGCACCGGTAATCAATTTCAACTATCTTTTTATGGCTGGCACAACTCCTGCCAAACCTATACAGTTATTGCAGGTAGTGAACAGCGGCGATGAATACCTGCAGGAGGTGATCTTATATTCGCATCAAAACTTTATAAGTGTAAGCCAGTTGTTAATGCTGTTGTACTCTATCGTTTCCTTTGTTTTGCTGCTTGCGCTTGTTAAAGTAATTGTACAGATCTTTCATCTCCTAAAAACCAACAGGAGTAAATACATCAACGATGTGGTTTTTGTAGAAAGTAATGCTAAAGGCACTCCCTTTTCATTTTTTAAATTCATATTCTGGAACAATGCCATTGATCTTCACTCTGAAACCGGGCAACAGATATTTGCACATGAACTGGCGCATGTAAGAGAAAAACACAGTGCAGATAAATTGTTTCTGAACATTGCCCTTATTTTATGCTGGATCAATCCAATCTTCTGGCTCCTAAAAAAAGAGCTCAGTCTCATTCATGAATTTATTGCTGATAAGAGGGCCGTGGCTAACAGTGATGCGAGGGCATTGGCTGCAATGATAGTTACTTCCGCTTATCCGAAACATGCCTACTTACTTACGAATCATTTTTTTTACTCACCCATAAAAAGGAGGTTGCAAATGTTATCAAAATACAACAACAAAAAAGCCGGGTATTTTTACCGCATACTTGCCCTGCCGGTGGTTCTATTTTTCGTAGCGGCGTTTACCATTAAGACAAAAGCTGGGATTGAAAAGATCATTAATCCGGCTAACAAAATAACGGTGGTTATTGATGCCGGGCATGGTGGGCAAGATGGAGGTGCGATGGCTGCTGATGGTACCCGTGAAAAGGATCTAACGCTGGCTATTCTAAAAAAAGTTAAGGCTCTAAACAGCTACCCTAATATCAACCTGTTATTGACGAGGGAAACAGATATTTATCAATCTCCTCTTGAAAAGGCAGCCTTTATAAAACAAGCAGCGAATGCAGATCTTTTGATATCTGTGCATGTATCAAACGGGCCATCTAAAGTGCAGTACGAGTTATCAGGATTAGATGTGTATGTGTCAAAAGATGAAACCGAGAATAGTGCTGCCAGCAAATTATTTGCATCCTCCCTGATAAATCATTTCGGCAAGAATTACGGCCTCCATGTCTCCCCAAACCCTATCCAGCCAAAGGGTAGTATCGCCATATTAAAGGCGAGTAAAATTCCTTCTGTAATTCTAGAAACAGGATTCATGAACAATCCAAAAGATTTGGCCTATTTAAAATCTGATGAGGGGCAAGCAACCATCGCAAAAAATATTCTAGCAGCTATCGCTCAATATGCAGATAATTTTAAAAGCCAGGTTTACGAAGCTGATTTAATGCAATTAATAAAAGATACCGTTCCAAATGCAAAAACTAAATTGGGATTGTATAAAGGAGAAGAAATTAAATCCATCGATGTTTCTAAAGATTGCGAAGTAGTCACTCTAAAAACAGCATCTGGAAAAACGATTACCATGAGCATGTTTGAGGCGAAGAAGCAGCAGATTAATCTGCC
>JBKJKD010000190.1:0-6671 GCA_046597635.1 Ferruginibacter sp.
TTTGCGAGAATGTTTGCGGAGCTATTCAATAAAATTATTTTATTTTAGTGATTTTGCGATTTATAATTTATACTAATTTTAAGAATTGCTAAAAGTGTTCTATTATTTTTAGCATTAGATGAAAAAGTATTGTTATTATTACATAATGATATGATGTCTATAGATTTTTAATAGAAATATCACATTGAATCTCATTTCGTATTTACCAAAAATCATCGATTATGCTGCTTGTTCTACAAAAAAAAATCTGCATGCTGGTGCTCGCTACCTTAGCCTTCACCGCAAGTTCTCTCGCTCAATCCAACGTTTCTGGTACCGTTAAAGACAAAGATGGTCAGCCTATTGCTGGTGTTTCTGTCACGGTTAAAGGTGGAAAAAATGGCACTTCTACCAATACGGATGGCGGCTTCTCTCTATCTAATGTTGCAGCCAATGCTTCTTTGGTATTTTCTGCTACTGGCTATGCCCAGCAGGAAGCCAAGGCCTCTGGTTCACCCATTTCTATTATGCTTGTAACGAGCGTTGGGGGTCTAGATGAGGTAGTAGTAATTGGCTATGGTACATCCAGAAAAAGAGATCTTACAGGTGCAGTGGCTACTGTGAATGAAAAAGATTTCAACAAGGGTACCTACACTTCAGCTGATCAACTGATCCAGGGAAAGGTAACCGGTGTTCAGGTGATCAACAATTCTGGTGCTCCGGGTGGAGCCTCTACGGTAAAGATTCGTGGTAACTCAACTGTTACAGGTAGCGGTCAGCCATTGTATGTGGTAGACGGAGTTCCATTAGATGGTAGGTCGGTACAACCAGGTTTAGGGGACATTGGTACGGGTGGTAACAACCCTGGTAGCAACCCTTTGAATTTTATCAACCCGGGCGACATTGCTTCTATCGATGTTTTGAAAGATGCATCTGCAACAGCGATATACGGTTCAAGGGCTGCCTACGGTGTAGTGCTTGTGACTACAAAAAGAGGTCAATCTGGTCAGCCTAAAGTAGATTTGGGTGTATCAACAGGTTTTTCCAAAATCTTGAAAAAGCTGGAGGTATTAGATGCCGCTCAGTTTAGACAAGCACTTCCTTACTATGGTTTGGGTGCCTCTAATGATAAAGGCTCGAGTGTGGATGCTTTGGATGCTATATTGCGCACAGGTATCGTCAATAATTACAACGTAGCATTGAGCGGGGGAACTGATGCCGCTAAAATGCGCATGTCTTTCGGCGTACTGGATCAAACGGGTATTGTGAAAAAAACAGGTATCAGAAGATATTCTGCCAATTTTAGTTCTCAATTCAAGTTTTTGGAAAAGAAGAATCTTGGGCTTGATATCAACCTCATTCCTAGTCATGTTATAAATGATATCGCTCCTATCTCCAACAACGCTGGTTCAAGAGGCAGTTTGATTGGAAATGCGTTGCAGTGGAATCCAACTGAAAAGTTGGTTCTGAGGAATGCTGCTAATACAGCAGATTCTTTCAACGTGGTAAGAGGTGGTGATTTGATCAACCCGGTTGCGCTGCAAAATGCAATCACAGATCAATCAAAAGTTACAACCATACTAGCTTCTATTTCTCCTTATATCAAATTTGCAAAATCATTTGAGTACAGGTTTTTATACAGCGTTAACTATGGTACCGGTACAAGAAGAACAACTGTTCAGCCATTTATCAACTTTAATGATGTGCAGGACAGAGGGCGTGCTCTAATTGGTTCTAATGAATTAGTCACGCAGCAGTTTACATCTACTTTAAGCTTCAATCAGGAGATCGCTAGTAAGTTGAATTTAAACGCAGTGGTAGGTTATGAATACACCAAGTTTGCGAATAAAGGTTTCAGTCTTAACGGATATGGCCAATCCGGCATTGCCGGCGGATTTGGAAACTACGGTTTAGACTTCACCGATTATATCCAATACAGTAATTCCACAAACCGTGGTATAGGTTCCTTCAATGATCCTAAGACTGAATTGCAGTCTTACTTCGGAAGGGGAGTGTTTAACTACGACGACAGATTCTTGGTAACTGCCACATTGCGTGCTGACGGATCTACCAAGTTTGGTACAAATAACCGGTACGGTTACTTCCCATCTTTCGGTGCCAGATGGAATCTAAGCAAAGAAAGCTTCTTCAAATCTGATCTAATTGGTAATTTAAGCTTGAGAGCTGGCTGGGGTAAGACCGGTAACCAGGAAATTCCATCAGGCTCGGCTCAAAGGCGATTTTCTTTCTCCGGAGACAACAGCGGTGGTTTGAATCCAGTAAACAATCCAAATTCAGATTTGAAATGGCAGTCGGACGTTCAGTACAACTTTGGCGCAGACTTTACCGTGCTCAATAACAGGATTTCAGTTACTATGGATTATTTCAACAAAAAGACAACTGATTTGTTATTTCCTACAGAGGCGATCCAGCCAGCTGCTCCTGGTGGAGCACCAACATGGAAGAATCTGCCTGGTAGCATTGTAAACAAAGGTTTCGAGCTTGGAATTAATGCAGGTATCATGAATACTTCTGATTGGGGTTTTGATTTTGGAGTGAATGCAACTTTTCAGAAAAATATGGTGTCTGATCTACCAGCAGCTATTCCAACGGGAGCCTTGGACGGTCAAGGTATCACTGGCTCTACTGTTCAGGTTATTCAATCAGGATTACCTATCAATGCTTTCGTAGTGCGTAATTTCCTTGGTCTGGACAAAACAACCGGTCTTGCTCTTTATGAAAAAGACGGTGATATTGCAGTTTACAAGGGAAGTCCAAACCCGACTACTTTGCTGGGATTGAGTACTACCGTTCGTTACAAGAAATTGAGCTTAACTGCTAATATGAATGGAGCATTCGGTATGATGATCTATAACAATACCTTGAACAACGTTATTAATGTTGGTAGTATCAACAATGGTAAAAATATTGCCTTGTCAGTTTTCAAAGATCCAATAAAGGAGTCATTTGCTAATCCGGTTACTTCTTCTTCAAGATTCCTGGAGAAAGGAGATTACATGAAAATGGCTAATGCAACTTTATCATACAACGTGGGTGATATTGGTAAAGTGTTCAGAGGAGTAAGGGTTTATGTAACAGGACAAAATCTATTTGTGATTACCAACTATAGTGGATTTGATCCGGAGATTAACGTTGACAAAAATGTGGGTGGTGTGCCGTCAGTAGGTATAGAATACATACCTTATCCATCTGCAAGAACAGTAACATTTGGTCTCAATATGTCTCTTTAAATAATCGATAACTTTCAAAAATAAAGTATATGAAATATAAAGTTTTAATGTTGGTTACTTCCCTTTCTTTAGCATTGGGAAGTTGCACCAAGCTTAATGAAGAACTCAACGGGGAGATCAACCCGAGTCAATCCGGAGGAAGCGGTGGCGCAAATGTGGCTGGTCTTCTGGCCGGTGTTTATTCCAGCTTTCGAGGCATGTACATGGATCAGGGAAATCTACAAGCGTTGGGCGAAATGTCAACAGATGCTTGGATTGGCCCAACACGTGGTGGTGACTGGGATGACAACGGAGCATGGCGTGTGCTACACAACCACCGGTTTACAGGAGACAATTCCCATGTTAGAGATGTATTTTTTGGTTTGAATGGGGTAAATTTTGCTGCTACTGATATGTTGCGTTTTAGCCCGACTCCACAGCAAGGGGCTGAGGCTAGGCTATTGCGTGCTTTAGCTCAGTACTGGCTGCTAGATCTTTACAATCAGGTTCCTTACAGGGAGCCGGGAGAAAGTGCTGTTCTACCGTCAAAAGTTAGGAAAGGTGTTGAAGCATTAGATTATATAGTCGCTGAAATTACCGCAATAATGAATGACCTGCCTGCAGCGCCCGTAACAAGAGCGAACAAGAATGCAGCAAAAGTATTGTTGATGAAATGTTATCTCAATAAGGGTGCTTATGCTAACCGGGCTGCGCCTACATTTGCCGCTGCTGACATGCAAAAGGTGATTACTCTGGCAGATGAGGTAATGGCTGGACCGTATAGTTTCGCTCCGAATTATTTCGATAATTTTGCTCCTAACAACGGTGCAATTGGTAAAGAAAATATTTGGACTCAGGAAAATATTGGTGGAATTTCTTCTGGTGGACTAAGATCTAGATATCACTCTACATTGCACTATAACAATGCCCCTGGAGGCTGGAATGGTTTTAGTTCTCTTTCAGATTTCTACAACAAGTTTGAAGCTTCTGATAAAAGAAGGGGCGTTGCATACAATTCTGCTCCCGGAGCAAAACTAAACCCAGGAAACAGGGTAAACGTTGGTTTTTTAATTGGGCAGCAATACAACCTGGATAATGATGCACCCCTAAAAGACAGAACAGGAGCACCCTTGGTGTTTACCCCTGAGGTAAAAATTATAGAGAAGGGTACCAATTTGGAAGTCACAGGTATACGTGCCTATAAAGTTCCAATCGATTTCATCAATGCTGATAACGGTAATATTGATAATGACAATCCGATATTTAGGCTTGGTGATGTAATGCTGATGAAAGCGGAGGCATTGTTGCGCACGAATGCTGCCGGTGCAGGTTTGGTTATTGTGAACACACTGCGTCTAAACAGAGGAGCATCGGCTTTGGGTTCTTTAACTTTAGACAATATGTATGACGAAAGAGGCCGTGAAATGTATCTGGAGTGCTGGAGAAGACAAGATATGATTCGTTTTGGTAAATTCCTTTTACCATTCCAGGAGAAGCCTGAAACAAGTGATCCTAAATATCTTTTGTTTCCAATACCTAACGGTCAGTTAGCTGCTAACCCCAATCTGGATGATAACGGTTATTAATTAAAGTATTTTTACTAATATTTCCCTAAAGGCCATTGTT
Organism: Ferruginibacter sp.; assembly: GCA_046597635.1. Taxonomy (GTDB): domain Bacteria; phylum Bacteroidota; class Bacteroidia; order Chitinophagales; family Chitinophagaceae; genus Ferruginibacter. The sequence goes on from JBKJKD010000190.1 coordinate 4,836, forward strand.
TTAATGGCCTTTAGTTTTTTTAATTAGTGAATAGGATCTGTTTTTCAGAGTTATATAAATCTTGAGAGACCCTTAACGGAGCATCTGCTTAATCTTCCTGGTTATTATCTTGTTCTGACTGTCAGTAATTTTGTTGTAATATTTGTTAAACTGCTGTATAATTTAATTTCCATTTCCAATATGCGCAGGCTTTAATTTATTCAATCGGTACTTTTGTCTTTCATGCATTTACCAGGAACTAGAAATTATTTGATGAGACTTATTCTTTTTATTTTTTGCCTTTCGTTTGTTATTTCCTCTTGCAACAAGCCGTTGAAAAAGCCATTGTTTCAACTGGAAAATAATACCGGGATTGACTTCAACAACCAAGTAATTGACGGCGAACTTGAAAACAGTTTTTACTTCCGTAACTACTACAACGGGGGCGGCGTGGCTACAGGTGATATTAATAATGACGGTTTGCCTGATGTAATGCTTACCTCAAACATGGGCGACAACAAATTGTACCTTAACAAAGGCAATTTTAAATTCGATGATATCTCTCTAAAAGCCGGGCTTAGGCAAGACAGCATGTGGAGCACGGGTGTACTTATGGTAGACATCAACCATGATGGGTTTTTAGACATTTTCGTTTGCAATTCCGGGCACATGAAAAATGGTAACCGCAAGAACAAGCTTTACATTAATAACCAGAATCTTACTTTCACAGAATCGGCAGCCAGCTACGGGTTAGATATTGTTGCTTACACAACACAAGTTTCTTTTTTTGATTACGATCTCGATGGCGACCTCGATTGTTTCATGATCAACAACAGCCCTATTCCAATTAACAGCATCGGCAATTCTAACCGGAGAAATATTCCAGATGCCAAATGGCCGGTAGCCGATTTTTTGAAAGGTGGCGGAGATCATTTGTACAAAAATGACAACGGCTTTTTCAGAGAAGTCACCCTCGAAGCTGGTATTCATGGTAGCCTGATGAGTTTCGGTTTAGGCGTAACTGTAGGGGATGTAAACAACGATGGCTATCCGGATATTTTTGTGGCAAATGATTCTTATGAAAAAGATTATCTCTACATCAATCAAAAAGACGGAACCTTTAAGGACCAATCCGAAGAAGTGATGGAACATCATAGCTTTTCGTCAATGGGTGCCGATATAGCTGATGTTAATAATGACGGTTACAACGATATTTTCACAACCGATATGTTGCCCGGCGATGACTATCGTTTAAAAACCCTGGGTTCTTTTGATAATATTGATTTGTATAAAACCAGGCTGAACGAAGGGTTTTATCATCAGTACATGACCAACTGTCTTTTTATAAACAACAAAAACGGTCAATTTTCAGAAACCGCAAATTTCAGTGGCGTATCAGGTACAGACTGGAGCTGGGGTGCTTTATTTTTTGATGCAGACAACGATGGCTTCAATGATATTTATGTTTGTAACGGAATCAACCACGATGTAACCAACCTCGACTTCATGGATTTTTTTGCAAATGACGTGGTACAGAATATGATTGTTTCCGGTCAGAAAAAAAGTGTTGATTCAGTTTTAAAACACATTCCTATAAACCTGGTTCCAAATAAGGCCTTTAGGAATAAAGGAAATCTTCAGTTTGATGATGCAGGAGTTTCCTGGGGTTTGTCAGAGCCATCTTGTTCTAATGGCGCCTCTTATGTAGATTTAGACAACGACGGTGATTTAGATTTGGTAGTAAACAACGAGAACCAACCTGCTTTTGTTTACCGGAACAACAGCCGTGAATTAAACAAGCACAATTTTGTCGGGGTAAAATTATCGGGCACAAATCAAAATACTTTTGCCATAGGT
>JBKJKD010000135.1:0-6497 GCA_046597635.1 Ferruginibacter sp.
TCTACGGCAACAACAGAAACAAAAGTTTTATCTGCTTTTGTTTTTCTGAATTCTACCACACCATCGGTTAATGCGAAGATGGTGAAATCTCTTCCAACACCTACATTTTTACCTGGATGATATACAGTGCCACGTTGACGAATGATGATGTTACCAGACAATGCAGCCTGACCACCAAATATTTTTACACCGAGTCTTTTGCTTTGTGAATCACGACCGTTTTTAACCGAGCCTTCACCTTTTTTGTGTGCCATTTTTTACTGATTTTATTCGTTAATTAATTGGTTAGTTTTTTAAGTTTTTATTTGTTGAAAAACACGTTCTGTTTTACCACAAATTGTAAAAACTTAACTAAGCAATTGCAGTCACTTTTAAATGAGTATACTGCGTACGATGTCCGTGCTTTTTACGGAAACCTTTTCTTCTTTTCATTTTAAAAGCGATTACTTTATCACCTTTAACAAGGTCGCTTACAATTTCAGCGGTTACCACTGTTTTAACGTCTGCTCCACTTACGATGGTACCACCGTTTGAAGTGAACAAAACTTCAGAAAATTCAATAGAATCTCCTGTTTTACCCTCTATGTGAGGAACGTAAAAACTGTCTCCTGCTTTTACTGTAAATTGCTGACCTGCGATTTTTACTACTGCTAACATAACATCCCGAATTTAGGACGGCAAAGGTAAGGTTTTATAGTTATCAGCAAAACGTTTTCAAAAGTTTTTAGGTACTTTCTTACCCACCCATACCTTAAGGCCGCGGCCTTTGCAAGACTAAACCTTTGTAAACCAACCATTACAGGCATCTCGCTGTGGCTTAGCATGGCAATTTTTTGTGCTTTCTATGCCATGGTTAATCTATATTCGTGCTTATTTTATGAAGCTCATCCTCAGATTTATACAGGTCATATATAGTTTATATGCTTTTGTTGTCTTTCTCAGCCTCATGCTCGCTTTGTTTCCTTTCATAGTACTGGCATCGTCACTCGGTAAAGTCAGGGGCGGTAATATCATTTATCACATTTGTACGTTCTGGTCACAGGCCTGTTTGCTTTGTTGGGGTATCCGGCATCGAAACCTTTTTGAAGCACCGCATGATGCAGGTAAGCCAAGTATTCTTGTTTTTAACCATATCTCATACATGGACATACCTGTGCTGATGTGCGCCTTCCGGCGGCAGCACATAAGAGTATTGGGTAAAGCCGAAATGAGCAGGGTGCCCATTTTTGGATTCATCTACCGCAAGGCTGTGGTCACTGTAGACAGAAGTGATGTTCGTCACCGGGCTAAAAGCGTGTCGGTGTTAAAGCAGGTACTTCGAAAAAACATTTCCATTGTGATAGCACCAGAAGGTACCTTTAATATGAGCAGCCGTCCGCTGAAAGATTTTTATGATGGTGCTTTCCGGATTGCCATAGACACTCAAACCCCTATCAAGCCTGTGTTGTTTTTAGATGCCTACGACAGGCTGCATTACAACAGCATCTTTTCTCTCACGCCGGGTAGGTCCAGGGCTGTTTTCTTGCAAGAAGTTGCCGTTGATGGATATCTCTCGGCTGATGCGGGTAAGCTAAAACAATTGGTGTATGAACGGATGGAAAAGGGACTTGAAAAATACCAGGCTACCTGGATACACAAATAGATGGAGCAAACAGACAGCATATTATTTAAAGAAGCCGAGCCCACCCACTGGGCAGAAGTAGTATTGCCCCTGGCGTTGCCGGCGGTGTACACGTATGCTGTTCCCCCCCATTTAATGGCTGCGGCTTTGCCGGGTTGCAGGGTAGAAGTAGTGCTGGGGAAAAATAAAAAATATGCGGGCATTGTAAAGTCTGTGTCTACTACGCAGCCGGCGTATCGCACCAAGCCCATCATCAATGTGCTGGATGATGCCCCATTGCTTTACCCGCAACAGTTGCTTTTTTGGGAATGGATGAGCACCTATTATATGTGCACCGAAGGCGAAGTGATGGCTGCAGCCTTGCCTGCCAACTTTAAACTGAGCAGCGAAACCATCGTCATTTACAACGAAGAGATAGCGGAAGATTTCAGCAACCTTGGCAATGATGAATTTTTAGTAGCCGAAGCACTCTTGCTCAAAAAGCAATTGCAGCTCACGGAGATCCAGCAAATATTGGATGCCAATCATGTGTACCCGGTCATTAAAAAGTTGATAGATAAAAATGTTTGTTTCATTTGGGAAGAACTGAGCGAACGATACAAAGTAAAAAAAGAAAATTATGTGTTGTTGCATCCGCAGTACCATGCAGAAGATGCGCTGAGCAAAGTGCTGAACGATTGGAAAGGTGCACCCAAACAAATGGAATTGCTGCTGGCTTTTTTACACCTGCAAAAAACAGAAGGAGATGTTACACAACCTGCCTTGCTCAAAAAGTCGGGAGCCACAGCTGCGCAATTAAAAGGTCTGGCAGATAAAAATATTTTATTGGTAGAAAAGCGGAGTGTAGATCGCATTGCCAGTTTACCCAAAGAAGTAAACATACAATTTGCGCTCAGCGAAATGCAGGTTCAAAGTTTGGCGCAAGTGCGTCATGCCTTTCAACAAAAAAATGTTTGCTTGCTACATGGCGTAACCAGTAGTGGTAAAACACAGTTGTACATTAAATTGATGGAAGAGCAGTTTTCGCAGGGTAAACAAGTGCTCTACCTGCTGCCAGAAATTGCGCTTACCGCACAGCTCATTCGTAGACTACAAATAAATTTTGGCGGCAACATCACCATTTACCATTCTAAGTTTAACAACCATGAGCGCATAGAACTCTGGAATAAAATTCGCACCGGCGAAGTGAAGATCGTGTTGGGTGCACGCAGTGCGCTGCTCTTGCCCTTTAAAGATCTTGGGCTCATCATAGTAGACGAAGAGCATGACAGTTCTTACAAGCAACAAGATCCTGCGCCCCGCTACAACGCCCGGGATGCTGCCGTTTTTTATGCTTCTTTGTTTGGTGCTAAAGTATTGCTGGGCAGTGCTACACCTTCTGTAGAAAGTTTTTACAATGCCAGGCAACAAAAATATGGCTATGTGTTTTTGGGTGAACGTTTTGGCGGCATAGACTTGCCGGCCATCGAAATTGTAAACACCCGCCAGGTTGTACAAAAAACCAATGGCGATGATAAAGTTGGGCGAGGAAAAGTAATGATTAGCCCGCAACTAAAAGAAGCCATTCAACAGGCCATGGATGCCAACAAACAGGTGATTCTTTTTCAAAACAGGCGTGGATACAATCCTTACCTTATTTGCAATACCTGCGGCTTTATACCGCAATGCACGCATTGCGATGTGTCTCTTACGCTACACAAATACAGCAACAAATTGCATTGCCATTACTGCGGCAGCACTTATCCTAAATTGATAGCCTGCCCTGCCTGTGGTACCAATACCTGGCTGGAGAAAAATTTTGGTACAGAGAAAATTGAGGAACAACTGGAAGAAGAATTTTCTAAATATAAGATTGCCCGCATGGATGTAGATAGTGTGCGTGGCAAGTCGGCGCACGACAATCTCATTCAATTATTTGAGCAACACCGCATAGATATTTTGGTAGGCACACAAATGGTGGTGAAGGGTCTCGATTTTGAACACGTGAGCCTGGTGGGTGTGCTGGATGCCGACGGCTTGCTGAGCTTTGCCGATTTCAGGGCCAACGAAAGAGCCTTTCAATTGATGGAACAAGTGAGTGGGCGGGCGGGCAGAAAACATGCACAGGGTAAAGTATTGATTCAAGCCATGAATGTAGCGCACCCGGTGCTGGAACTGGTGAAGCAACACGACTATGATCAATTTTATGCATTCGAAATAGAAAACCGCAAAGACTTTTTTTACCCACCATTCAGCCGGATAGTGATGCTTACCTTAAAGCACAAAGACAAAGCAACCGTGGAGGCTGCAGCAGAAAAACTGGCTGCATTTTTAAAACGAGACCTGAAAGATTTTGTCGTAGGACCTGCCGCACCTATGATTGGCCGCATCAGGAACCAATACCTCATGGAGATTATGTTGAAGCTGCCAAAAGAGCCCGGCATGAGTTTGACGTACAAAAAAGTAATTCGCAATCATATCAATTTAATGCAGAGCGAAAAAGCTTTTAAATCGGTACATGTAATTGCTGATGTAGATCCGAATTGATTTGAAGATTTGACGATTTGGTAATTTGAAAATTTGATAATTTGAAGATTTAGTGATTTGAAAATTTGAAGATGCGATGATTTGAAAATTTGATGATTGCAGATGTGTTGATGGGACGAGGGATGGACAGCTGAATTTTTTAAAATTCTATTTTTAGAAATGAACATACAGGAAAACTTTTCTTTAAAGCGATACAATACGTTTGGCATAGATGCCCGGGCAAAATATTTTGCCAGCTTTACTACGCTTAACGAATTAGAAGAAAGTTTTGAATTTGCCAAGCCATCATCCTCTAGCCTTCATCCTTCCACCTTAATTCTTGGTGGTGGCAGCAACATTTTATTTACAAAAGACTTTGATGGACTGGTGGTAAAGAACGAATTGATGGGAATTGAAAGGATGGGCGAAGATGAAAATTATGTGTATGTAAAATCGGGCGCTGGCGAAAGCTGGCACCAGTTAGTTTTGTACTGCATCGAAAATAACCTTGGCGGCGTAGAAAATCTTTCCCTCATTCCCGGCAGTGTAGGCGCCAGCCCCATGCAAAATATCGGAGCCTACGGCGTTGAAATCAAAGATGTGTTTCATTCACTCGATGCATGGCATACCAGCGACAAGCAACTCATTTCTTTCAATACAGTTGATTGTGAATTTGGCTACCGGGAAAGTATTTTCAAAAGCAAGTTTAAAAACCAGTTTGTGATAACCGATGTCACTTTTCGGTTGCTTAAAAATCCGGTATTCAATACTTCTTACGGAGCAATAGAGCAGGAATTAGAGAAAATGGGTGTTACCGATTTGAACATACAAGCCATTTCGCAAGCCGTCATCAACATTCGCCGCAGCAAACTGCCAGACCCCGCCGTGATTGGCAATGCAGGCAGCTTTTTTAAAAACCCCGAGATCGAGACCGCCCAATTCAATCAATTAAAAATAACTCATCCCGGCATGGTAGGGTATGCACTGCCCGATGGTAAAGTAAAACTAGCCGCCGGCTGGCTCATCGAAAAATGTGGTTGGAAAGGTTACCGTAGGGGCGATGCCGGCTGCCACGCCAAACAGGCGCTGGTGCTCGTCAATTATGGAAATGCTGCCGGCGAAGAGATTTATGACCTCAGCACGCAAATCATTACCTCAGTACAAAAAAAGTTTGGGGTGGAGTTGAGCAGGGAGGTGAATGTGGTTTGAAGTCAAAAGTCAAAAGGCAATGGGCAATGGGCAACGGGCAATGGGCAATGGGCAATGGGCAAAGGGCAAAGGGCAATGGGCAATGGGCAAAAAAAGAGAGCCTATAAAGTTACAGACTCTCCTAAAATGTTATACCATAAATCTGACATCGTAAATTAGACATCACGATGCGAACAGCAAGCGTGAACTTACAAAACCATAGACACTCCCAACATACTACATCATAAATCCGACATCTGCCAGCTAAAGCGAGCCTGGATGTTTACAGACTCACCCAGCATAACAAATCCGACATCGTAAATCCGAAATGAACAATCAGCACCATTCGTCATTCGTAACTCGTAACTGATAATTCAACACTCAACATTCAACACTCAACATTATCCTCAATTATAGTCTTCTTCATTAAAATCCCCTTCTTCAAAATGCTCGCTGCTCATGTTGAGCATACTTCCCATCAGGTCCTTGAATTCAATCTTACCATCAATGGTTTTTTTGCTGATGAGTGAATGGGCAGACAGGCCGTGCAATACCAGCTCCATCAGCAGCGCTGTTTCTTTTTCGCTGGAGGCTTTGAAATATTTTTTCACCAACGCATGCAGTCCGGCTACTTTGTATAGTAGTTGAATTTTGTCTTCGTCTTTGGTTTCTAAAAATACATTGAGGCTGTTACCTTTGTCGAACCAGGCCAGCACTGCCTTGTAAGGACTTTCTTCTTGCTTGTCTGCACCTCTTTTTTTCTTGTAGTCTTCCGGGTTTGGGAAATATTGTATGAACTGGCTCCGGATAGATCGCTCTACAAGATTCACAGCCACCTGGTACGGGCCTTCCTGTTCGCCTTCGTACACCAACTCTATTTTGCCAGTAATGGCAGGAATGATGCCCGTAAGATCACTCAGCCACACCTGCGTGTTTTTTTCCTGGTTGATGATGGCCCTTCTTTCTGCAGCACTCACTGCATTTTCAAAAGCCGCAATCGTAAGCCTTGCACTCACGCCACTTTTTTTATCTACCAGCTCGCTTTCTCTTGCCTCAAAAGCTACCTGCTCCACCAATCTTTTTATAAGATCACTCACTTGCACCAGGTTTTGCTGATCAGGAATAATTTTCGCTTCCTGCCCGGTGATGCTAAGTGCGGTCTCCAACGTCTTTGGATAATGCG
>JBKJKD010000170.1:0-4011 GCA_046597635.1 Ferruginibacter sp.
AGGCCACAGCCGTGAGTTGAAGGCATTGATTGATTTAGCTGCAAGTTCTACACTTGACAAAACAACAAAATATCATTACCAGGATCTAAGTGACCGTATCAAAAAGATGCTTGATCCAAAATCTTAAATGTTCAAGAAAGCGTTATAAAAAAAGCTGATCTTTTTAGATCAGCTTTTTTTATAACTTTTGGCAAGAGTGTATGAACCTTACAATACCTGCACTATCAAAAACTTCAGGTAGTGTGTGTTTTCCTGGCCTCTGATAATGGGGTGGTCTGCAGATTGTGCATTGAATTGCACCTGTCGTATTTTTCGCTTGGCATCTTTGGCAGCCATTTGTATAATGTCTAAAAATAATTCTGGTTGCACCAGGTTAGTACAACTAGAGGTAACCAAAAAGCCGCCAGGCTTTACCAACTTTATACCCCGCAAATTAATTTCTTTATAGCCCGCCACCGCCTTGTCTATGGTGCTGCGGCTTTTGGTAAATGATGGCGGATCAAGCATCACCACATCCCATCGTTTCTCTTCTTTGCTCCAGGTTTTTAATACATCAAAAGCATTCACACATTCAAAGCGGCAAACGTCTTCAAGGCCATTGAGAGCTGCATTTTTATTACACATATCAATGGCGCTTTGCGAAATATCAAGCCCTAAAACAGACTTTGCGCCAAAATGTGCTGCACTAATTTCAAAGGAACCAGTATAGCAAAAAGCACCCAATACATCGGCATCTTTTACAATATGCTGTATCGCACGCCTGTTATCTTGCTGGTCTAAAAAGTAGCCCGTCTTTTGGCCGTTCGCAATATCAACGTTAAACTTTATCCCATTTTCGTGAATGATAATGTTGGTATCGAAGGGTTCAGATAGAAAACCTTTCTGTTGTTCCATACCTTCCAGTTCTCTTACTGGCACATCGTTGCGTTCGTAGATTCCCTTCGGCGAAAAAAGTTGGTTGAGCGCTTTTACAATCGCCGGCTTCCACACATCAATACCGAGGGCCAATGTTTGAATTACGAAGTAGTCATTAAATTTATCGATGATCAATTGAGGCATGTCGTCTGCCTCGCCAAAAATGAGGCGACAGTTTTCTGCATAACCAATTTTTTGCCTGTAAGCCCATGCATCCTTTATCCTGTTATAAAAAAAAGTATCATCAATGTTTTCATTCTTGTTGCGGGTGAGTAAACGAACGGATATTTGTGATTGCGGATTGTAATAACCCCGGCCAATAAAAACTTTATCAAAAGTGTACACGTCAACTATCTCACCGGGTTGTGCATTGGTATCTTTTTCTTTACCGGTATTTACTTCGTTGGCAAATATCCAGGGATGCCCGCTCTCTACACGACGACTTATATTTTTATTCAATACAATACTTTTCATGGCTGCAAAAATAGCTTATTACAATTTAGGGAGATGAAGTGTTGTTTTGTTAATTAGGAACAACATCCTTTAACATAAACACTGTTTCGCATGCGCATCTGCTAAAATATTAGGTAGCAGTTTAGCCATTTTAAAACTTGGGCATCATTCAATATATTTTTTTAAATCCCTCGCCAGCAAGGCTTTGGTAATTTGTATGCTCCCTTTGTGATGCCATAAAACCGTTGATGTTGGTTTTTTTACAAAAAAACAGCGCCATACTTTTACATTATCAAACAAGAAACACAGCATTCCTACTTTGTTTCTCACACACGCCGGAAGCCGACTGCTTCCAGTTTAACTTCGACTACTTGCCCGCTTCGTTTGCTGCCGTACCATTTTTTAAATTTAAAAACGAAGTATTATTAACCTAAAAATTAATTTTTATGAAAACAACAATCAACAGTTTTAAGAAGACGATCATCACCATGACAGCAATTTTTTCTCTGTCATTGTCCACAGCCACATTTGCCTCAGAGGCTCCAAAGGATAGCAATGCTGTAGGACTACATTTTGTAGGTAAAGTAGAGAACCAACCTTTGTTTCGTTTGGTACTCAGCAACGACTCACAGGCAGAATTTTTAGTAAAAGTTAAGGACGCCAACGGCGATGAAATCTTTTCTGAAAGACTGAAGGGTGGATCAATTTCAAGGATGTACAAATTAGATACGCAAAACGGCGATCTTATTTCCGGTACTACCTTTGAAGTAACAAACAAGGCAACCAATAATACGGTTGTTTACAAAATCAACAACTTTAGCAAAACAGTAGACAATTTTACTATAGCTAAATTGTAAGGAAACAGTTTAATCATTCATGAAGAAAGCCTGCAGCGTTTAACCCTGCAGGCTTTCTTGTTCCATTAATTTATTCCTCTAATTAAGTACCAGATAATTTTATTTAAAACACTCATCCCTCCCTATCTTTTCTCTCATTTCCCGGTTCGTCTATCTCTTTAAGATTTTTCTTGGGTTCCGGCAGTGGCCCTCTTTTAAATATGATTAGGCCATTTAAAAAATTACGCAGTATCTGGTCACCAGCCTCCACATAACCGAGGTGGTCTTCGTTTCTAAAAAGATCTCCCAGCGCACCTTTGGTAATTTTAAAATCTACCAATTCCAGTATCTTAATTATATCAGTGTCGTGCAGCGAGAGTGCTACTCTCAATTTCTTTAGTATATCGTTGTTGCTTAACATAGCCGTAGTTTTTATAAATGTTTAATTGCTAAATATAGTACTATTAGACAGACCAAAATTAGGGCACTATTCTATATTTGTAGGGTCAAGTAGACATTTGCAGAGTATCTGACGGAATCTGCTATCTAAGGGTTCTGTATTTCTAGGCCGAAAAAAGCAGGTAATGAATTGGAAATAAAAACTGGAGCTAAAAATTTCATTGAAGTATTTTTTTAAATACAATTTGCTCAGCCTCTTTCTTTACAATGAATGCAAAAAAATCTCTCAGGTACTCATAATCTCCATTAACAAAAGTTGCCCTGTTCAGGTAGAGCCTTCGCCGAAAGCTGATGGTTTCTTTATCAGCAGAGATCATGTATTCAAACATGCCCTCATTTTCATTGAATTTGTAACGAACAGATTTTGGCAACTCATCTACCCTAAAACCTGTAGGTATTTGCATGGTAAGAGTGAAAATCTCATCAATAGTATAAGGCATTTCTACTGGATAAAATCTCTCTGCAGCCGAAAAAGGATTTTTGGTAGTAGTTTCTGTTAGCAAAGGATTGAAATAAACCAGGTCACTTTCTTTGAATGAGGTAAATGTGAGGTCTATATTTAATCCCACAGGATTTTGCAAAGATTTTAAAGAGTCTATTCGTATATCACCGGTTTCAATTTCTTCTGGGTATTTTGCTTTGATAGATTTTTCAAAATCTTCCTTTGACATGGTGGACAGTTTGTTCCGAATCTGCAGGGACTCGAATGAGCCCAAATTTTTCTTAAACGTTCCCTGTATACGGCCGCTGTCAGTGTTATAAATTAAGATAAAACTGTTGCTGCTTTCCTTTAATGAATCTGCTAGAAAGTATACCGGTGTTGCATTGCTGCGTGTTATTACTCTTGCTTGGCCATTATAAACCATCATAGGCAATTTGCCAAACGCAAGGTTTCGGGAAGTTGCATCGAGGTAATGGTCCCCATTTTCTAATGATACTTTAACGACTAAATAGTTATACCGCCCCATCAGTGGGTAAAACTCGTGTGTGAGGCCGTGACTTCTCGTGCTTAGTATAACGGGGCTCGCATCAATATTTCTACTTTTCAGCATCGCTATTAAAAGCATGTTTATTTCTGCAATGGATCCATTCTTATTTTTAAAAACATCTTTCAAATTTCTAGCTTGAAAAATCCCATAGTTTCCGTTATGAATAAAATTATCTCTAATATATTCATAAATCTTCTCAGCCTGTTCGGTCTTTGTATAGGCCGAATGTGTTATTAACTTAACATCATCATCCAGCCAATTATTCGGCCTTGAAATAGGCTCGCCAAACTGTTCGTTCTCCATTAAATCGGAAGCTACCTTTTCCCATGTGTTCATATAATTTTCAGGAAGTCGACTGG